>NZ_BAAFZH010000101.1:0-244019 GCF_054684315.1 Scytonema sp. NUACC21
AAAATAAAAGCCAAATTTTTAACTCTAGACAGGGTAAGCATTTGGTGTTTATTTTCTAACAAAATGGCTGAAATCAAGATTTTTGGTAAAAGTCTTACGCTGTAACCATTCTAGATTATTCTCTCCCGAAAGTGATAAAAGAGGGTTAGGGAGCGCACTGTCATGAGCATTTTTACTGATATGTTTAGCTCCAGTGTGGAGAGTCTTAAGACAGTGCGGTAGCAGTGGTTGTCAACAACTGCTAATCTCAAGTGCAGTTTGCAGGAAAATACGTAAGTTATATTCCATACTAGAGTTCCCGTATCTGAGAAAGCCCGGAACTAATTTATGATTTGACTACTTCTTCACAAGATTCTCACAATCTTACATTAGCATTGAAAACACTCAGGTAAAAAAGCGAATCTTTACAAACTTGAATTCCTAAAGCTTAGGGGCAGACGATCGCTGTTTAGCCCAATCCCATGTTTAATACCACCTGATTTATCAACTCTTTGGAAGATACCTGTAATTTGAGGTGATATCATGATACATTGCCCTTGCTGCTCTGACCAGTTGTTGCGCCATATCCGCTCTCAGGGAATTTACTGGTTTTGTCCATCTTGTCGCCAAGAAATGCCGAATTTTACCAAAGAAGTCAAAGCCCTTAACTTATTAGAGAGAAACATTAAAAATCCTCGGAAAGTCGTCGAGTTTAATATAAACAGTTCGAGAAAAGTTGAAAAAGTTTTTGCTTTCGCAAAAGGGTAGGATGTACTATTTTTTTGATGAAATTTTATAAATTAACTGTTGATACTTCAATTTTGAGTATTTACCGATTTTCCCACTTCCTTTGATGCTTTGAAATTACACATAGTTAAAGGGTAGGGGTACGTCCTATTAACCAGTAGGTAATCATCGCTCCTTTACCCTTGACAAAAATTTCTCCCCGTTGCTCAAACTCCAAGCGATCCTTGAGACGTTCGTAGGTCGCAGCGCTCACTTGGATCTTACCGGGTAGCCCGTTTGATTCCATGCGCGACGCAACATTCACTGTATCTCCCCATAGGTCATAGCTAAACTTAGTTATCCCAATCACCCCAGCTACTACAGGACCTGTGTGCATACCAATCCGTAACTGTAATGATTCTTCTTTGTTGACATTGAATTGAGCCAAACACGCTTGCATATCGAGTGCCATTTGCGCTGCTTTATAGGCACTATCGGGATTTGGCGTGGGTAACCCTCCAACAACCATGTAGGCATCCCCTATAGTTTTAATTTTTTCCAAACCATGTTTTTCTGTCAATTGGTCAAACTTAGAAAAAATCTTGTTGAGAAATTCCACCAACTCACCAGGAGCTTTCTGACAGGAGATCTGAGTAAAACCTACTAAATCGGCAAAGAGCACACTCACATCTTGATACTGTTCCGCAATCAAAGTTTCTCCAGCCCGAAGGCGATGGGCAATCTGTTGAGGTAGGATATTTAATAGAAGTTCCTCAGTTTGAGCTTGTTGAAATTTCAGAGCTTCCTGTGCCAATTTACGTTCGGTAATTTCAGAGACCATGCCTTCGTAGTAAAGAAGTTTTCCTGTTGAATCCCGAACGGCACGTGCAGATTCAGAAATCCAAATCGGTGTGCCATCCTTACGACATACTAGTGATTCAAATTCAGATACGGTATGATTTTCTTTGAGCGCTGCAGTAAATTGATTGCGACGGTTGGGCTCAAAATATAACTGTCGGTTAATATCTTGTATATCCTGTAGCAATTCTTCTGGAGATGAGTAACCATAGATCTTTGCCAATGCTGGGTTGGCGCTGATATAGCGCCCTTCAGGAGTTGATTGATAAATGCCGACAATCGCATTTTCAAAAATACTGTAATAGCGTTCTTTAGCCATTCGCAGCGCTTCTTCCGCCTGCTTGCGATCGCTTATTTCTACTTGAAGATGTCGGTTTTGCTGATAGAGTAGCTTAGTTTGTTGCTGAAGAATCTTTAGGAGAAAACGCTGAGCGAGGTGATTGTTCACCCGTGCTAGCACTTCTTCCACCTGAAAGGGTTTGGTAATGTAATCTACACCCCCAACTTCAAATGCTCTGACTTTGTCTATTCCTTCATTAAGTGCGCTGAGGAAAATAACCGGAATGTCTCTTGTTTCAGGACAGGCTTTGAGTTGCTGACAAATCTCGTAACCATCGAGAGAAGGCATGAGAATATCGAGTAGAATTAAATCTGGTTGGCTTGCGAGTGCAATCTCAAGTACTGAATGTCCATTAATGACAGCTCGCGCCTCATAACCGTTTTTTCGCAAAATATCAACTAATAAGCGTAAGTTAGCAGCTATATCATCGACTACTAAAATTTCTACCTTTAAGTTGTTTGGCGTCAGTTCCATTAGCTTTACCCAAAATTAAGTAGGTCATCACAAATAAAGTTAACTAGTTAAGGCTGTCATTTGTTATTTGTCATTTGTTATTTGTGCAACTTAAAAATGAAAAATTTTATACTCGATGCTACTTTTTTAGTAACCAGTCTCTTGGGCTGTTATAGCATAAGAATCACTAATTTTTATGAAAGTTTAAACTGACACCAATAATTGCACTGGTTGATTTTATGGTAACCAAAAAAGTATAAAGGATGAAGGGTAAAGGATGAAAAATTTCTCCCTCTACAAACAGGGATGCAAGCCCCTCATTTCGCTATTAGGTATTTCATCCTCCATCCTTCGCACTTCATACTTTAGTTGACTGGTTAAGTAGGGTGCTGGCAATAAAATTACCTATGTGTTTTGGGATGTAAAAATAGCTGAAATATTTACCTATGACAAATGACAAAGGACGAATTAGAGACAAAGTTTCAAAAGTTCCCGAAAAAGTTCTATTTCAATGTGTAGATTAAGTTACTTGTTGAAATTAGCCCTAAAGTCAGTTTCTGGGGGTAGGGCTATGCCGCATAACATCATCTACATTAGGCAATACCCAGCCTGCAAGTAGCTTCTTAATCAAAAGAAAAAATATGTTTATCAAGCGATTTTCAGCATTATCACTGTTGATGGTTAGTTCCATTTTTGGATATGCAATTATGCAAATACCCGTATCAGCACAATCGAAATCTTGCCAGTATTGGGAAGTGACAGCTACATCTGTAAACGTCCGTGAAAATAACAGCATAAATTCTAAAATTATTGACACCTTACCTAAAGGCACAGTCGTAGAACTGCATGGCTGGTCTCAAGATGGAGAATGGGCTGACATTTCCACACAGCAGTATGAAGGTTGGGTTTATGCCGGCTACCTAAAATGCTATCAGCAATAATTTGGTAAATACTAAGGTTTTCAAGCTTTTTTATAACCTGGTTACAAGGGTTTACTTAAGTTAAATTAAACCTTTCTAGATACGCTTACGTTATCAAACTAGATACAATTTTGGTGATTGTATCTAATTTTTTTAAAACCTTTAATTCACAAGGGTTTTAAGCGCTATGGATAGCAGTATAAAGGTTGGGTTGATGCAGATTACCTAAAATGCTATCAGTAATAATTCGGTTCTTGAGAGATCGGTGAATACCGAAGGGGAATAGAGTTGTAAACAATCGTTAACTTTTAGAAGATTTGAGGACAAGTTTAACATTTCAGTATTGACCATTAAATTTTACCAAACCATAATGGACTAAGTTTTTGTATACTTACGTCTACATCTCTCGGGATAAACCACGAGAGTTGTTGGGGTTCTGAGCCAACTTACGTTGGATAGCTGTCAGTTGTACAAAAATTTCGGCTCTTTAAACTACTCTCTTTCCGCTCTAAAATTACCGATTTTTATAGGTAGGGTTATGGCACATATTTGCTGTTGTGCGGCATAGCCCACCCTACGTCTTCTCGTTAAATCGAAGTAGATTGATGGCACATGTTTGCTGTTGTGGGGCATAGCCCTACCTACGTCTTGAGGGAATCTTCTGACGTGAAGGGAGTAGATAAGTTTTGATATTAAAAATCAATATCAATACGTAATATATTATTTTGAGAGGAAATTATGAGTTCTTTACAGGTATTAAATCAAGGTATTGCATTAGCTAAAACTAAACTGCGAGAAAAAGCGCAAGAGCCTGGGTGGAGAGACTTACTGACAAAAGCATTTGATAATTTAACTTCATTGTCTCAAGTTGAGAGTTTAACTGAATCGTGGAGTTTGGGAGATTTTAGTAATTTTCCTCACATTGAAATCGTCAGTTCAGATATCTTGCTAAATGCCAATGCGGCATATGCAGCTAGTTTGGATACAATTTATATTTCGCAGGATTTTCTTGAAAAATATAGCAACCGACCGGAAGATATTGCATCGGTTTTATTAGAAGAAATTGGTCATTCCCTAGACAACACTTTAAATGTTGACCTTGATAGTTCAGGGGATGAAGGAGCAATTTTCTCAGCATTAATTCAAGGAAAAACTCCAGATGCTCATCTACTGCAACAATTACGAACAGAAGACGATCGCATTTTAATTCATGTAAATGGGCAAGTTATAGCGGCAGAAGCAGAGACCGACCCTGAAAGTAACCTGTCGTTTTTAAGCCAGTCTATTCAGCCTTTATTTGAGAACATCAAAAAGGCAGTTTCAGGACAAAGTTTAAATAATCTGCCTATTTTGGGTGATGTTCCCCTTGGTAATTATGTAAACGACTTCATTACAGATACAGTTGAAAAAAGAATATTAGATGAACTCGATAAAATTACTAACAAAACCACAGCTTCCGTACAGCTAGCTTTATTTGATGCGTTAAAGCCTGAAAGCCAAGGCGGATTGGGGTTGCTGTTAGACTTAGATAATAATAGTTCGATTGATATAAATGATATTAAAACTCTCACTGACGCTAGCAGCATTGGGTTTCAATTCAAAATTGGTAAAAGCTTTACTCCCGATATTTCCTTATCCAAAAATTTAGGGTTGCCTAATTTAGGCTTTAACTTAACAGGAGGCATTGCTCCCAGTTTAGCATTTGGTTTAAATGTCGGCTTTGGAGTTGATAATACCAGTGGTGCTGATGCCTTTTTCTTCGACACATCCACCCCAGAGGAATTCCAAGTCGAACTCAACGCAAATCTCAAAGATAAAACTGCTCAACCATTAAAGTTAGAAGGTTCGCTGGGATTTCTACAAATTAGCGCCACTGACAGCGGTAGCAACCTCAATAGTAAATTTGCTGTTGACCTGACAAACACCACAAGTCAGCGGGTCAAATTCTCAAATCTTGGCAGTATCAGCCTTGGTTCTCCCAACTTCACTGCAAATGCCAACCTAAATTTACAGCTTGATACTGGCTTAGATAAAAATGGTAACTTACCATCAATTAGCGCTGACTTTAATATCAACAACTGGAATTTAGGTGCAGCTATTCCCAGTGTTGAATTTAAAAATGTTGCCCTCGACCTAGGGTCTTTTGCCAACAAGTTTGTAGGACCAACTCTCAAAGATATCCAAAGAATTACACGTCCCATTGACTCAATCCTCAGTCCGCTTGTTGAACCACTGCCGGTTATTGATTACTCATTGCTTGGTATTGCTCAACAATTTGCACCAAGTTTGATACAACCCGGTACTGAAGACTTTATCAGGCAAATTACCAAGACTCTCAAGCAGTTTAATAGTCTTGAAAGTGATGCTACGAACGGGATTAAAATTTATCTTGGTGATTTCAACGCCAATCCAAATAACTCAAACCCATCTCCGGAAGTACCAGCACAAACACTCGGAGCAAAGTCCATCTTACCGCTTGGGGAAGAACCATCCAACAGCTATGTTGACACACTCAAAAAGCTAGAAGAAGAAGATGGTATTAAGTTTCCGCTTTTGACCGATCCAACCAAAGCTTTTAATTTGCTGTTGGGTCAAAATGTGACTCTTTTTGAGTACAATCCACCTGGATTAAAGTTTGAGACAGGTACACTAGGTTCCGGTATTATTCCTCCTATTCCTGTTTTTGGACCAGTTGTCATTCAGATTTATGCAAAAGCTGGTGCAAGTGCTCAATTTGGATTTGGTTATGATGCACAAGGATTAATTGATTTTACAAAAAATAACTTTCAAAATCCTGTCGATCTAACGAACGGCTTTTTCCTCAGTAAACCAGAGAATAAAGGTTATTTCACTATATTTGGAGAAATTGGTGCAGCTGCCGCAGTGAATCTCGCCGTTGCTGAACTTGAGGTCGGCGGAGGGCTAAGAGCTACAGTTGAATTAGGTCAAAATTCTCCTTCTAAAGTACGGGGAAGCGAACTCTATGAAGACCCTCTGTGCTTGTTAGCACCTAGTGGAAATTTAGCTTTAATTATCTTTGGGTCTGTGACTCTCGACCTGGGCTTTTTTAGCTTTTCAAAACGTTTGGATTTAGCCAATATCAACCTCCTCGACTTTAGTACGGGGTGCGATCCAAACGATGAGCACTTTAACGTTGAAGACCCCGAACCTGACCCAGCAACTGAAGAGTTTTTAAAAGCACAAGGGGTGATTGACCGGAAGGGTACAAATAATGGTGAGACCATCACGGTTCAATATCTTTCCGGTAATAAAAAGGATGGAAACGAATCCGTACTGCTGTTGGGACTCGATTTTCCAGAAGGGAAACCCCCAGGAAAACAATACGACTTTCTTAAGGCAATTGTCATTGATGGGCGTGGGGGCGATGACACTATTACCCTGACCGATGGCGTTGATGTGTCCGCTCAACTTAATGGTGGAGAAGGGAACGACATTATTATTGGTGGAGCAGGGACTGATTTCTTAACTGGGGGAGCAGGTAGCGATCGCCTCGATGGCAAAGCAGGAAATAACACCACCAGCTATACGGATGCTCCAAAGGGAGTCATAGTTAACTTAGCCGCAAACATAGCCACAAAAGACGGTTACGGTACGATTGACTTGCTTCAAAATATTCAAAATGTTGAAGGGTCAGCATTCAGAGATATTATCACCGGCAGTGCAGAGAAAAATTTCATTGATGCAAACGAGGGTAACGACGACATTTTTGCAGGTGAGGGCGATGACGTTCTTCTTGGTGGTGCGGGACGGGATATTCTAGATGGCGGCGCAGGAGTGGATACAACAACATATTTAACTTCTCCTGGTGGAGTTTCTGTGAACCTCCCTACTGGTAAAGCTTTTGGTGGTGACGCGGAAGGCGATAAGTTAACCTCTGTTGAAAACGTCCACGCCACTGTTTATGATGATGTCCTCATTGGTAATAATTCTGATAACGCTTTAGGTGGCTATGAAGGCGATGACAAATTAGAAGGTGGTGGAGGTGAAGATTTATTAGATGGTGGTGGCGGTAATGATACAGCTATCTACCGCAATTCTAATGCTGGTGTGAATGTCAGTCTGAAAACTGGTGCAGGTTCGGGTTCTGATGCTGAAGGCGATGAATTAGTCAAAGCCAAGATTTTGGACAAAGATAAAAAACCTGTTGAAACAGAATACAACTCCATTGAAAATCTCATTGGTTCTAACTATAACGACACCCTTGAAGGCGACATTGGTGACAACAAACTAGAAGGGTTAGCAGGTGACGATACCCTCAAAGGCGAAAGCGGCGACGATACTCTCATTGGCAGTGCAGGTGCAGATAGTTTTGATGGTGGACTCGGTATTGATTGGGCAGATTACAGCGAATCTCCTAATGGAGTGAATGTCTCTCTTCAAGGGGTTGGTTCTGGTAGCCATGCTCAAGGGGATACTTTTGTTAACTCTTTACCTGGAATATCCACTGTTGAGAATTTACGCGGGTCAGACTTTGGCGATACCCTGACTGCAGATAATGGAGTTAACGTCATTGACTCTGGTTTAAGTAGCGGCGGTACAGATGAGGTTGATGGTGGTGGATTAGCAGATACTCTCATTGTTGACTATTCCATCCGAGATATTGGTACGGGATTGACAGGGGGTTATACCGTTGGTTCGGCAATAGCTGGAGGGTTTTTGCGGAAACGCATTCCTGGTGGTTCGGTTTTAGATGCTGTTAATTTCACTAACATCGAACGTTTAGTTGTCAAAGGAACCATGCAAGATGACTCAATTATCGGCGGTTCTGGCAATGATATTTTAATTTCTGGGGATGGTAATGACACTATCTATGGTGGTCATGGTGGTAACTTGATTCTTGCTGGTGATGGTAATGATAATGTTGTTGACCAAAACGATGTCAACCTGGAATTTAAGACTATCCCCAATAACACATTTGGCACTTTTATTGATGGCGGACGTGGCATTGATACGCTATCCATCGACCTTTCGGGTAAGGTTGCGAACCCGAACAACACGACACTGCAATACAATATTTCCCTAATTGGGCTCAATCCCTTAGTTGAAAATTCCACACAAGCGCTGGTTCTTAGTGATGGAACTGCAATTCGCAACTTTGAAATTTTCAAAGATATCAAAACTGGTGGTGGAAATGACATACTCATCCAATTAGGAACAGTTAATAATAACTTTAGTACCGGCAAAGGAAGAGATTTCGTCATTGTGGGTTTGGGAAGAGATGTTGTCGATGGCGGTATGGACTCAGATGGGATTATGATTCCGTTGTCAGCACCAACAAGCCCAGACAGTTCGGTTAATTTTCTGCAAGCACCAGAAAGTGAGAATCCAGAAACTTTAGGATTAGCAACAAATAATGAAGGGAATTATTCTGTAATAACTCCTCAAGAATTTTTCAATTCCATTGAAGATGACTTGTTAGTTATAGACTACTCAGTTGAAGATATTGGCACGGGAATGCTGGCAGAAATTCCCAATTTCAATGCTAAAAATGGAGGACGTTACTACCGCAAGAGCAGTAATGATGACAGTATTCTAGATGAAGTTAAGTTTACTAACTTTGAACGCTTCAACATTACTGGAACTAGTAAAGATGACCGAATATTTGGTGCGGATTTATATGATTTTCTGGTTGGTAATGATGGTGATGACTTAATTATAGGTAATGGTGGTACAGACCAAATCCAAGCAAGAGAAGGAAAAGATTTTGTCGTAGGTGGTATTGATGATGATATCGCTAGTGGTGGCGATGGCAATGACATCATAGTTGATGGGTGGACATTTAATACATCTCAATTTAACAGTGCTGTTGCTATTCCAGGGATTGCGATCGCTGATGGTGGTAATGATAGCTTTGATGGTGGCACTGGTGATGATGCCATCAATGGTGGTACTCAAAACGATCTACTCAGCGGTGGAAACGATAACGATACCCTAGTTGGTGGTCAAGGTAACGATACTCTACAAGGTGACAGTGGTAATGATATCTTAATAGGAATTAATTTTGATGTAGGAAATTACACGGAAATTAATTCGGAAATTGATACTTTAAGTGGTGGTAGCGGTGCAGATGAATTTTGGTTGGGTGAGGGGACGTTTGTCTATTATGACGATAGCAACAGTCGTACCGTAGGAGACAATACTTACGCTTTCATTACCGATTTTAATGCTTCAGAAGGAGATATTCTCCAATTACAAGGTACTAAAGAAAATTACATCACTCAACTTGACAATAATTCCATTAAAATTTATCGGAAAGATGCCCAGACAGCCCCATCTAGCGATTTGATTGGAATTCTCCAAGGTGTCACTGATTTTGATTTGAGTGCTAGTTATGTGCGTTACGTTAATGACCCCACAACTGCACTCAATGTCTTACAAAAATTTAATTTTACCCAAAATTCAAATCTAGGTTCTCAAGCAAACATCACCAATCAGATACAACCTCAATCTCCTGACGCACCTCCACCAGTGGGCAGCCAGAACTTCAAGGTAGAAAGTGCAGATATTCAACCACTGTCTTCGTTGGGAGCAACTGCAGATTTTGCGATCGCACAAGATGGGGATGGCGATCGATTGCTCAGCAAATTACTAGGAAATACCAACGGCTTGAGTAACTTTAAGGTAAAACTCAAAGGTGATAGCCGTGCTTTTGGTACTTTCCAAAATGACCCCTTTGGTTTGGGTGAAGGGATAGTCCTCAGTACTGGTAAAGTTGTTGATTTATCTGGTAAAAATACGGCTGATGGTGGTTTTTCCCCCGGTACTAATGTTTCCTTAAAGTTTGAGAAACTTGACGGTGTAACAGGTAATCCCAGCAACGCAGCAACTGCTGTCTACCGTGCTGATTTAACTAATTTGGGATTTGACCTCAAATCTTTAACAATTGGTGATGGTGGTGTCATTGGTGGTAGCGATGGACGATTTACTGGATTCGATCTAGATGGAATTAAAATCAGCAATACCAAGATTACTAACGCTGCCGATATTCAAAATTTACCCAGCCTGGATGTCTTTGATTTTAGTCCCATAGGAACTATCTTTACACCGGGCAACCAACGGCCACCAACCGATCCAGCCAACCCAGATTTATTTGCTACCACCAACGGCACCATTAATAATGGTATTGCCAATTTAGGAAGTTTTGATGCGGTGGCTACTACTGGTAGTAGCGCCAATGGTTATGTGAGTTTGGGAAATTTAGGGAAAGCTGGCTTTAACTTAAGACAGTCGCTGGCTTCAGGAGAACCTCTTTATCTTTATATTGGTGAAGTTGGCGATAATGGTGAAATCGCAGGCGGTAATATTACTGTTTCCAATCGCGAAGTCAACAGCTTAAACGACCTCAGTCAAGATTTTGGTTTACCAGGTACAGCAGATGATGCTATTTCGATGGAAATAGAATTTGATGCTGATGCCAATACGCAATATGTATTCTTCCAATTTGCGTTTGGTTCGGAAGAGTTGGCTGAATACGCAGGTAAGTTCAACGATGCTTTTAGTTTAGAGCTCAATGGCTTTAATATGGCGCGGTTGAGCGATGGAGATACTGTCACCATTAATAATCTAGCCAAAAATCCCTTTGCCTCCTCATATCATCCTGACTTAATCTACAACCCAGTTGAAACTGGTCCTGCTAGCAGTCAAACAAAGTTAGATGGCTACACCAAACCTTTGACTTTTGTTGGAGTTGTTGAGCCCAATTCCCGTAACAAATTAGCCATTAATGTTAAAGATAACCGGGATGGTTTATTAGATTCTGCTGTCTTTCTTAAAGCTGGAACTTTCAGTATTACTGCACCTCAACCCCTAGACGGAACCAAGCCGGGAGTCAGTATCAAGCCAGAAGATGGCAAAGATACGGTTACAATTACTGAAGGTGGCGAGACGGGTACTATCAATATAGTACTTAATACTATTCCCAGTCAGCCTGTCACAATTACTGTTGAACCCAGCCCTCAAGTCGATTTAGGTAATGGTTCAGGTAAACCGATAACGATTACCTTTACTCCCACTGATGCTTACATTCCCCACACCGTAACTGTTTCCACGGCGGATGATGGTATTCAAGAAGGTACCCAGACTGAAACAATCAAATTTACCGCTAGCAGTGCCGACCCCAATTACAATGGTGTTGTCATTCCTCCCCTAAACATACAAGTCAACGATGCAATTGGTGGGGGTGGGACATCAGGTGGTGATGGAGGTACTGGTACTGGTACTGGTGGAGGTACTGGTACTGGTGGGGGTACTGGTACTGGTGGTAAATCGAGTGTAACTGCAACTGCGAATGATTTGTTGTTCGTTTCGGGAAGTGGTTCCCAGGTTGAATTAGAATTTGCCCTTGAGAAAAATAACAGTAAGTTAGTCAACGAAGTGGGTGTGTTTGTCGTGGATAACGATAAAGGCGAAATCAACGGTATTGCACCCGGTCAACCAGGCTATTTGCAAGCAGCAATGGCACGTTCTCAAGTTCTTCTCTCTACATTGGCAAATAATCCCTCTCCCGATCTACAAGGAATTCGCAAGCTGAATTTTAACTCTGGTTCTTACCTCAGCTTTTATTTAGTACAAAATGCCAGTACTGATGAAGTTAAAGCGAGTTTAGCTGCTCAAAGACCTACTCCCAATGTCTTTTTCTCCTCGAATTTGGCAAATATTGATAACTTTGACCACCTGCAAATAAATAATCTGAATGATGGTGGATTGTCTGTTAAGTGGGAAGACGAAATGGGTGGGGATAACGATTTTGATGACTTAGTCTTAAAGGTTAAAATCAGCGATACCCCTCTCACCCTTGGGACAAAACTACAAACAGAACGCGAACTTATTGACTTGCGGGAAGTGACAGGTGCGATCGCAACTCGTTTTACGGTAAACAGTGAAGCGGCTTACAAGAATTCTGTTGGTTTTTATACTATTGACGACGAAAGCGGACGCATTGGAAATCTCAAACCGGGAGACGCAGGCTATATGGAAGCTGCATTCCAACGCACTATTATCAACTTGAGTGGGGATGCAACAAATATAACCGGGCAGATGAATGGCGATACGCTGATTGCGCCGTACATTATCGCCAACGGTACTATCGAGCAAGTTCGCGCTCAAAATCCAAATAATGTGTTAAGTACTGGTCCACTTGCGTACTTTGCCTTTACCGAAGCCAACACCGACAAAGCGGATCATATTCGCTTGCTTGGGGATAATAAATTCGGTTTCGAGGATCTTTATGGCGGAGGCGATCGCGACTATAACGATATGGTTGTACAAGTGAATTTTACAAGCAATGGAGGTTTAGGAAACTTAACGCAACAAATGCCTGCTTCATCTCAACTTTTCGGATAAATTTAGGGATTTTCAAGAAGTAAACTACCCCGGAATGTGGGACGGGCATCCTCGCCCGTCTTATATGAGTAGTAGCGGGCGTCCTCGCCCGTCTTAAATAAGTGGCGGGCGTCCTCGTCCGCACCACAAGAAATTTTAGGAGGTTTTTATACTTTGCTATCTATACTGATTGCAACGAACAGGCGATCGCGAGTTGGGCGTGTTGCAAAAGAGTCTCCTGATTGAGACAATAAGGTTTGTATTGAGGAGTTTCAGCAAGTAGCTTTTCAACTCGTACCCGAGATGCTTCGACTAATGATTCAGAGAGACTACCATCAAGAAGTGAATTTGAAAAATCTTGAGCAATCCTGTTAGTTTTTTCAGAAGATGACGCGGGTAGGTTGCGAGATACAATAAACAGATCGCAACCTGCATGGAAAGTTTTTGCTATTGTATCGGTGTGAGTGTACATATCAGAGACAGCTTTCATATCCAAATCGTCAGACACGACAACTCCCCCAAAACCAAGTTCCTCTCGAAGGATGGTACCCAAGATAGGTGCTGATAGCGTCGCAGGGACATCAGGATCTATTTTGGAAAACAAGATATGAGCAGTCATAATCATGGGGACTTGCTCAACAATCAGGGCTTTGAAGGGTATCAGTTCTCGATTACGCAGTTCATCCACAGATAGATTCAGTGCGGGCAATTCTAAGTGAGAATCAGTATTGGTATCTCCATGTCCGGGGAAATGTTTGGCACACCCAATAATTCCTGAGTCCTTAAGCCCAAGGTAATACTCCACAGCACTTTGGGCAGCAGTTTGGGGAGTGTCTCCAAAGGCACGGGGACCAATAACGGGATTTTTGGGATTGGAAAAAATATCAGCTACGGGTGCCCAAGATACATTAATACCCAGAGACTTGAGTTCTAACCCTGTAGCGGCAGCAACCTCACGGGATTTAGATTTGTAGAGCAAGGCATGGGGGAACCGAGTTATTGGTGGCGGTGTGCGATGGACGCGACCACCTTCATGATCGAGAGTGAGAAACATTGAGTCACGTTCGGTGTACTGTTTGACTTGGTCGATCAACTCGCTAAAGCTTTGCACCCAAACCTCATAAGGAGCATCAAAACGAAAGTTCTTTTGGAAAAAAACAATCCCAATTGGTTTGAATTCACTCAGTACGCGCTTGTCTTCATCATTGAGTGTAGTTCCGGAAATACCAACAATCAGATGATTTCCAAAACGCTGGAGTTCTTGTGATACAGCCATTTACTCTCCTACAGTAGTATAGTTTCGGGCATTGCTCCTCGGATTTCCCATCATCAAGAGCGATGCCCTGCCTTTTGCTTGGTAGGTACAATATGAACTACTCCACCGCTCCCGGCGGATGGAGTTTCTAGAACTTCATCGCCTACTTGGTTTTGCTTTTGGTTAGCTAAGGGCGGGAAAAGTTGCATTCTTTTCCCTCAGAGTTTCTCAACTCTGCCTCGCCTACAAAACCGTGCATGAATCTTTCGATGCACACGGCTCCTCAATGATTTGGTGTTTGTCATACATACCTCGTTACCCTTTTGGGCTTAGGCGAGTTCGAACCATAGGAGTTGAGATAGCTTCGCTACTGGCTTCAGCAAATCGCCGCTAAATACCCCTAGTTTTGTACAAGGTTTTTGTGGCTAAAACACCAATCACCTTCTACATCGATAATCTGAACACCACTACCACATCATTACTGCTGTTTCTCCAATACTGCTAGCGTAGTAGAGGCGAATACGCAAGATGTATTTGCGACCAGTCATTAATTTGATCCGGATGTAAGCGTTGCGGTCTTCACCGCTGTCGTCGTCACCTGTCAGGTAACTCAGTTCGCCGTTATTGTCTTCAAAGAGAACCATGACAGTATCTGAAGTGCCAAAAGTGCGGATTTCATAGTACCGTGTAGAATCTGGTTGGATAATAAAATTTTTCTGCTCGCCCGGTGCCAGTATTAACTTGATAGACTCAAATGGTTTGAGTTGTACGTAATCACTATCACTTAGAGGTGGGTAGAATGTTTTGACCCAAGTCTTATCCCGTTCAGATAGCCCGCCAGCAGGATTTAAGCCATTTCTGTACTTAGCTGGCTCTTTGATTAAACCGGGCTCGAATGGATAATGCATGACTGAGTCGGGGTCCCAGTTCGACCCTTGGACTGTATCTGGGTTAATTTTACGAATTATGTTATTGTAAGTTGTTGGACGAGGCCAACGGTTAGGTGGTTTGGCAAGTTCAGCGTATACGGCCTCTTCATCCCAAACAATTCCTGCATTAGGGTTTTGGTGTTCGTGAGGGAAACCCAACGTATGCCCAATTTCATGAATGGCAGTATCTATTTCACGCGGATTTTTAGTTAAGTCCCAACCAAAATTCATAGTGCGCTCATCACGTCCTAGGCCAAGGTCGATGATGTCTCTTCCTATGTAAGACCAAGCCCCATCACCCCGCTCAAACCCAATACGAATCTCTGCCTGGTCGGGTGAATTAACTTCCTTGAAAGTAAGCCCAATACCAACATTTTTCCACCTTTCAAATCCAGCTCTAACTATATCTTTTTCCTGTTCAGTCGTCGCCCACTGCTCCAAGAAATGATAATGCAAAACTGTTCCGTTAACCCATTTTTTGCCGAACAGAAGTATCAGATTAGCACGATTGGGGTTAATATCTGATGTAAAAACCCGTTCGGGCAGATCGCGTAACGCGCAATATAGGTTTTTCGAGTTTTCTGAAACTGTATGTGTATCTTCTGAACCTTGTTCTAGCTCGGTTATGTTTGTCTTTTGTAAAGTCATGATAAGTTCGATTCCTAAGAAATTCTCTACAATATCTGTTATTGCTGTGTAGGTACTACAGTTTCCCTATCTTGAAGCAATTGCACAATTCGTGTTTTGACCCAACGGCAAATTTGTTATTGAGCATAAATGAAAGCGCTATTAAGGATTAATATTCCCTGCGGCAACGGCTCTAGTTCCTTCCCTTGTCGCCCGCACTCCAGCTTCAGGTTTTATCTGACGCTCTGTTCGCGCTCAAGTTTCTTTGTCTATTGTTTGTGCCAAAACTTAATTAGGTGTATGTATTGCTTAAAATCAAAGATTTTAACTGATGTTAAGGTGCATATTTAGGCTCAATTAGAAATTTTATCTTAATAATACATATGATATGCGATAAATTAGTAAGAAGTTTGTAAATTTTTTTGAATAAAAAAGGCGCAAGGCTTTTGTGTGAATGTGTTTGTAAAGTTCGGTGTTGGTGCAGAAGGTGAGGCAACTTTCGATGATATTGTCGTTTTTCCCGCGTCGGACATGGTATATCGAAGATGAATTAGCAGTGAAAAAACTACTAAATTTTCCATCCCCACAAGTTCTTCATTTTTACTAGCTAAATTAAAGACTAGGTTCCTCGAGAACAAGGTTTGTTTTTAAGCGTATCTCTAACCCTCTATTTCTAATAACTATATTAATCTCCCCTTGGGGTCAACCAAGGGGTATTTTACTTGAGTGCAGCAAGACTCGGCAGTTTTGACGATTATATGTTTACCTGACAAAGGAGAAGGGACAGATGAGCATACCCGAACAAATAACTTTTTTTCGCTATCAAGGTATAGTGATGGCATTCAATCACAATCCGAAGGAATTTGATGACTATGCTGTCCTGTCGGTGCAGCAATGCAAGCAATACCCGCAGTTTCAGAAGATGATGGGTGCTGCTGTCAGAGACTTGGAAAATAAACAAGACGGGAAGTGGGTTTTCTCGACTACTGGTGGATGGCAACACTTCTGGCTCACCTATCCTGAAGAAGTGGCATGCGAATTGGCGCTAGATACATTATTGGTAGAGGAAAGGGAGCATCTTTTAAGCCAATAAGCCTATTCGTAACAATTCCATGCGTGTAGAGATGCGCTATTTGAAGCGTCTTTACATTAAAGGTAATTGAACAGTAAAAGTGCTACCTTTACCCAACTCACTTTGCACAATCAAGTGACCCTGGTGTGCTTTAACAATTGCCAGCGCGATCGCCAAACCCAATCCAGAACCACCAGTGCTGCGAGAGCGATCGCTATTCACACGATAAAATCTGTCAAAAATCCGCTTTTGTTCCTGGGATGGAATGCCTATGCCAGTATCTTGAACTTGAATCACGGCATAGTAGTTTTCGCTGTTTAAGATAACTGTGACTTCACCATCCGGCATCGTGTATTGAATGCCATTCACAATCAAATTAGAAATCAAACGATAAATTTGGTCTTCATCGCCCACAACTTGTAAGGGTTGCTTTGCGTGTATCTCAGATTTCAACTCTACTCGGGCATTCATTGCCAATGCTGTCAATTCCTCAACCAAATCGCTGACAATATCATTTAAGCAACAACAATTGCGTTGTATCGGTGCGGCTTGTCTATCCATACGAGCAAGGAGTAGTAAGTCAGCAACTAAAGTTATCAGGCGTTGATTTTGACGGTATATGGTAGCTAATATATCTCTTGCTTCTTTTTCATTCAAATCCCTTATTAAAAGAGCAGATTCCACCGTTGCTTGGGTTGCAGCTAGAGGGGTTCGCAACTCGTGTGCCGCATCGGCTGTAAATTGTTCTATCTGCCGATAGGATTTGTATATAGGTAACATTGCCAATCCAGACAACCACCAACTTGCCCCCCCAACCAAAATCATAGCCAGTGGCAATCCTAACAACAAAATTAATCTCACATTAGCCAGATAACTATCCACATCTTGCAGACTTCGCCCCATCTGCATATATCCCCAAAGCTCATGATTTCGGGTGTGCAACACCAGAGAAATTTGGTGATAGCGATTTCCTCTAGTATCCTCAAAATTGCGCCAAGTGATATTACCTGGTGTTACGGGTAAACCCTTTGGCTCAAAACCAGCTGTAGCGATAACCCCTCCAGAACGATCCAACAACCGGACATAGTAATTGCCTTGGTGAATTGCTCCCAGAATATGACGTTTCGGTTCTCGTGCTGGTAGGAGGTTCTTAGCAGATGGTTCTAAACGTTCGGGTTGCTTCAATTCATTTTCAATGCTGTCGTGTAAGGTTCCAGCAACCGCTTCCAATTCCCTATCCAAAGTTTGCCAGTGAGCATGAACGATCGCTTCATAGACCCCCAAACCACACAAGCCAAGTATGAAGCCCATGACAAGAGCATACCAGCTAGCCAGTCGTAAACGAGTTTGAGAAAAAAGCTTATGCTGGTTCATCAGCAGTATTGAGACGATAACCTTTACCATGAACTGTCTCAATGAGATGGGCGCTATCGACTTGTGCTAATTGTCGTCTTAGCAGGCGTATTTGGGCCGCCACAACATTACTCATCGTATCCGCACTCACCTCCCAAAGTTGATTGCGAATCTGGTCACTAGTGACAATTTGATTGGGATGCTTCATCAAATATTCTAAGAGTTGAAATTCCTTATTTGTAAGAAGAATTTCTTTTTTGTTACCATCCGCTTCAAAACGGTAAACCGTGTGGTTTCCGTAATCTAAAATTAGGTTAGCAACTTGCAGTTGTTGGGGTTGAAACTGAGGATATCGTCGCTGCAAAGCACGCAATCTCGCCAACAATTCCGCCATCCCAAACGGTTTTACCAAATAATCATCTGCACCCGCATCCAAACCGGCGACTTTATCCTCCATTCGGTCTTTAGCAGTCAGCATCAACACAGGTAAAGAATTCTTTTTAGCCCGCAACCTTTGACACAACTCCAAACCCGACAATCCAGGAAGCAACCAGTCAAAAATAGCCAGAGTATACTGCGTCCACTCTTGGTCGAGGTAATCCCATGCCTCAGAACCATTCATAACCCAGTCAACAACATATTTTTCTTGGTTTAGAACTAGCTTAATAGCAGCACCTAAATCTGGTTCATCTTCTACTAGTAAAATTCTCATAACCACTAACCACTAACCACTAACATTTTACCGATTAAAATTAAAACGTCCGTCTACCTTGTTCCCATTGATATCAGAAGTCACTCTGACCTGATATTGACCGATGGCTTTTTCAGAAAGCGTACCCTTGTAGTGTTTCCCACTAGCATCATAGGTAAGGGGAATTGTTTTCTGGGTTCCATCAGGTAACTGAACTAAAGCTGACACTTTAGCATTAGAAATTGCTGCGTGATTCTCTCCTTTTTGCAGATAAAAATCTAAATGAGTTCCACTAGCTTCTTTTACAGGAACAAACTCCATATGATAAGCTCCTGTTTCCACAATAGTCCCTCCATGAGATTCACCGTGTTGCCCCTCTGTTTTTTTAGCAGCCTCCGGTGAAGCTGGTGGAACTGAAGGCTGAGTGTTTGCCGTGAAGTTAGACTGACTTTGTTCTGTAGAAGATGTTGATTGACTGCTGTTTGAAGTGGCTACTGGATTATTGTTACTACAAGCCCCTAAGAAAAGCGTTCCTATAGCGCCTAAAGCAATCAAGCTGGATTTTAATGATTTCATAAGATGTTTCCTTTCCTATTTAGTCAAGCTAATAAAAATATGTGAAATAATGTAAAGTTGATATCTTTTTGCAGTAAACTCTCAGCGATCGCCTTATTTAGTTTTGCAAATAAAAATGAAATTTCGATGAAATATGTCTCGTAGGTTGGGGAGCAACTGTGTTGTGGGAGTTCCCCCCATTGAAGCAAGTGGCGTTTGAGGAACTCTACCCAACATTTAAAGTATGAAGGATAAAGGATGAACGTAGGTTGGGTTGAAGAATGAAACCCAACAAATTACCAATGATATCAAACATTTTTTTGGAAGATTGTTCTTGACTTAATTGTATAACTTGGCAATCATTTGTCAAACCAACTTTTGTCGTTTCAGACTCTAATAGTAGCTCTTTCTCAAGAAATTTATCAACTACTACACATTCATCGCGTTTTAATTAATAGTAGAAATGAGAGCTTCTTTTTGTCACGTTTTTGTATACTTTGTAATACATTTTCGGTAATCTTCTAGCGGGAAGGGAGTAAAACGCTTTTGAGTAGCCAAACTTATGATTGACGGCTGAAATGGGGATTTTGCGTGTTAGCCCGACAGAACGATTCATAAGAAGGGATTATTTTGGGTACGGCGGTCACGATAGAATAAGGGATTGAGTCACCTACCCGGTCAAACTACTGAATCATAAGCCTAAATAATTTCAAGGCTGTTGTAGGCGATTTTAGAGAGTGTGTTTTGTGTAGCATAAAAAATTGATAGTTCAGCAATCCCCACGGAACGTATTAATCTATGTGTATTGAATTTGGGCGAGAAATCTGCGGAAGTCTCAACATTGCAGAATCCAGAGAATGGTTGGTAACCAACGGCATAGGCGGTTATGCTTCTGGCACTGTGGCTGGGTTGCTGACCCGCCGCTACCACGGTTTACTCGTTGCATCCCTCAATCCGCCACTGGGTCGAACCTTGATGCTCAGTAAACTGGATGACACCGCTTTCTATGGGGAGCAATTTTATCCCCTATATACCAATCGTTGGGCAGATGGTACTATCAGCCCTGATGGCTATCTACACATTGAACGTTTTTCTTTGGAAGGCACGATCCCCACATGGCGTTTTGCCTGCGCCGATGCTTCATTAGAAAAACGAGTCTGGATGCAGCAAGGAGCAAATACAACCTACGTTCAATATACGTTGCGTCGTGGGACTCAACCCCTAAAGCTTGCCCTTAAGGTAATGGTGAATTATCGCGACTATCACAGCGACACCCAAAGCAACGGCTGGCAAATGGGTATAGAACAAATTGAGGGGGGCATTTGTGCGATCGCCACTCCAAATGCTGTACCGTTGTATCTATTGTGTAAAAATGCTCAAGTCTCACCGTGTCACAATTGGGTACGTGGCTTTGACTTAGCAGTAGAGCGTTATCGGGGGTTGAGCGATCGCGAAGATCACCTGCAAGTTGCTACCTTTGAAGCGACCCTAAACCCCGGTGAATCGCTGACCTTTGTTGCCAGTATTGAGGAGCAACCAGAATTAGACGGTGAAGCCGCATTAAAGTTACGGCGTAGCCAAGAACAGAAGTTAATCAGCCTTTGGAAAGCCAATCGACCAATCAATGCGAGAGAAACCCCAGCCTGGATCAATCATTTAGTCCTAGCCGCCGACCAATTTATTGTGACTCGCCATTTACCAGAGGAGCCTAATGGAAAAACGATTATCGCAGGTTATCACTGGTTTGGCGATTGGGGACGGGACACAATGATTGGTCTACCTGGTTTGACCATTGGAACCGGACGACCAGAAGTTGCTCGTTCTATTCTCCGCACCTTTGCCAAATATGTGGACAAGGGAATGTTACCCAATCGGTTCCCCGATGCTGGGGAAGCCCCGGAATATAATACAGTTGATGCTACACTGTGGTACTTTGAAGCCATCCGCAGCTACTACCGTGCGACAGAGGACAATGATTTACTCCAAGAACTCTTTCCCGTTTTAGCTGATATTATCGATTGGCACACTCAGGGGACTCGATACAATATTCATCTTGATGTTACCGATGGGTTGCTTTATGCAGGTGAAGTTGGCTCACAATTAACTTGGATGGATGCTAAAGTCGATGACTGGGTAGTAACACCACGTATTGGCAAACCAATTGAAGTCAACGCTTTGTGGTATAATGCTTTGCAAACGATGGCACAGTTTGCTCGCCACCTTGATAAACCACATCAGGGATATGAGGCGATGGCAGATCGCAGCTTAGCCAGTTTTACCAGATTTTGGAATGAGGAGACAGGGTACTGTTACGACGTTGTAGATGGTCCAGAAGGAGACGACCCTTCCTTACGTCCCAACCAAATTTTTGCTGTCTCATTGCCTGACAGCCCACTCAAACCCGAACAACAAAAAAGTGTTGTCGATACCTGCGGCAGAAAGTTGTTGACTTCTCACGGGTTGCGTTCCCTCAGCCCTGACCATCCTCATTACCAAGGACACTACCGTGGCGATCGTATTCAACGAGATGGCGCTTACCACCAAGGAACAACCTGGGGATGGTTAATTGGTCCTTTTGTTTTAGCTCATTTGCGCGTTTACAAAAATCCCACTCAAGCCCGCCAGTTTTTAGAACCAATGGCAAATCATCTTCAAACTCATGGTGTTGGCAATCTTAGTGAAATTTTTGATGGCGATACCCCCATGACTCCACGGGGCTGTATTGCCCAAGCTTGGACAGTGGCTGAGGTGTTGCGTGCTTGGTTTGCGACAGAGGAAGCAGCAGCCAACAAGTAGCATTTGCGTAATACGGGATTTCGCCCTGTCATTAGGAAAAAAAATATTTCAGTAAAATCCGGAATGCCACAATTTGACTTTGTAGATTAGTATGTCCATGTAGAAAGGTGGACTGGCAATCAGGCAACAATCTGAAGTGCTAGGGACAGGTGAAAGTACCTAACCGACAATACAGTACCATTCCTTAGCTAGTTATATCTAAACCAACTAACTCTAAACTCTTTATATCTAAACCTTGCCGCACTGCTTTTTGGCAGTGCGGTCCTATTTTCAAAACATTTCATCCTTTATCCTTCATCCTTCATCCTTCTTTGATGGTTTGCGGCGTCCAAGTAGGACCGTTAGAACGTGGTCCATCTGGAGTCCAGATGAGCTTGTCTATACACATCTGCCGCGCAGCCATGTCAATTCCCCAAGCATGATAGACAATGTACTCAGTTTCTTGGTCGGGACCTGGAACAATTGAGTTGTGTCCGGGACCGAGAACACGACCGGGGTGCGATCGCAGCACCCGTGGTCCAGTTTCGTTACCCGCATCAGAGTAAGGTCCCATCACATTGTCGGCAACTCCATAATCCACACCGTAGTTTTTTGTTTCCCAACGTCCACCGCTATAAAAACAGTAGTACCGACCTTCGTGTTTGCGAACAGACGGACCTTCCAAAGTATGCCAATCAAAAATTTCACCGTACATTAAACGGTCGGCTAAAAACCTCTGCCAATCGCAACGCGCACGCAAGACGGTTGTTCCAAAGCCCGAGAGCTTTGTCATGCTTTCGAGTCGATCTACAAACAGCGCAGTCCCAGCACGCACGCCACCCTCAGTATCGAGAAAATCACGGGCGTAAAACAAATACCACTGTCCATCGTCGTCACAGAAGGGGTGCGGGTCAATGGCGAACGGACAAGACTTGGGATCTACTAAGGGCTCTCCAACATCCTCATAGGGACCTAAGGGAGAATCGCTGGTAGCAACGCGCAACTGATGATTCTTGTCCTCGTGTCCCACGGAGTAGTAAAGGTAGAACTTGCCGTCGCAGTAAGCAACTTCAGGTGCCCAAAAGTTGTCACCCAGAGATGGATCTGGACGATGCAGGGCGTTACCAACAAAATACCAGTTTAGGAAATCGAAAGAGCGTAACAGAGGAAAGACGCGCAAGTTGCTAGTGGAGTCAGTGCTTATCGCATCTGCAATTTCGTCTATCTGTCCTTGCGCCTCTGCTGCACCAGTTCCGATCGCATAGTATACGTTCTGGTACTTCCAAACAAAAGGATCGGCGAAATAGCCTTTGTAGACTGGATTAGTATAAGTACCTGTCTGAGTGAGGGTTTCAGGTGTTGGCTCTGTATGAGACATCGTGTCCGTAAGGAATGCAACTGGAAGATAACAAATCTTCCTCTGTTTTTCTTCCTGAAACCTCTATCTATGTGTCAGTTTTTTAGTACTTAAAATTTACATAAGTTTCAACTTTTTCCTTTGGCAATTGCTCCACCACCTGACATCGCAACAACTGCCTTACCTTCTCTGGCTGGCTCTCATAGTAGTCTCGCGGAACAGTCAAATCCACTTTTACTGTGTGCAACCAATGCATAACGTAGCCCATAACTACCATTGGTCTTGGCTGAGAAGTTCTGTTTGGTGAACCTCGGTGCAGCGCGAGGGGAGAGCGGATTGTCACATCACCGGGCTGCATATAAAAAGATTCCATCGGGATTTCGCCACTTGCAATCTTTGCCAGCCCCTCCTCACGCGATAAAAGGTGAGTCCCACGTGCCATCTGGAATGGGCCATTCTCTTCCGTGACTTCAACCAAAGGAAAGTTAACTGCCAACGCGTAGAGTGGTGTGACTATTTGGTCTGAGAATAGGGGACGAAAATCCCGGTGAATTTCTTGATAATCTGAGCCTTGCACCGGGATATCAGCTCCTAACTGAACCATTACGTATTCTTGGAAAAACACGCGATCGAGGATACCCAGGATAGTCGGATTGGCGAAAACTGACGTATTAGCAAATGGAGCAACCCAAGGGAATGTCAGATAATAGCGGGCAATTTCACGAGGAGCCAGCCCACCAGGCTGATTCTGACGCTCTCGAAATAACTGTTACACCTAATAATATAAAAGAATTTAGATTGAACAATAGATTATAGCAATTATAAAATAGTAATTTTGCTAATATCTATAAATTATATTGTCATATGTAGCCTTGATCTAACCTCTCGTATATCAGAAAATTTGCTGAACATTGGAGTTGGTATACTCTCTAGTGGTGCAGGGACTCACCTTTTTACACAAGTGCAGCTTGGGAGTACCCGCAATCTAAAATTTACCAATAAAATTGACTGTATAGCAGCATTCTTCGCTCTCTACCTGTCAAGTTTACTCCTAAAGAGGTATGAGATAGGCTGAGGTAGTAATATAGTGTTAGAGCCCATTTATCGCTGGTGTCATAGAAATTAAGATAAGAGGAGCGCTGACAACTGCTGCATGACAAATGAGTATAAACTGATTGGGCTTGGGGTCAAACAGCATTTGAGTTGCAGCCAACCCATGTTCCACCGTACTCTATCTTTATTAGAATGCCCTCCGAGCGTCTACGGGGTTCTATGACACGACAAACTCAAAAAAACACTTGCAAAGCTTTTTTTTATTTACAGCAAAGTGTTCTTCCGGGTACAGTAGCTTAATAATAACTATAGGCTGTTCTTAGCTCCCAAGAGTAGCCTCCTCGGTGCATCTACGGCGCAAAAGCCGCCGAGAAAGGCAACAGATCTGCTTACATAATTTTGGTAAAAAAATCCAAAATAGTTCACAAATGTATAAATTTCTCTGATGCTGATATTAATGAGGATTTAAATATTGCTGCTTTTAAACATTCCCAAAGCGTTTTCAGGTGTCTGGAGATAGCCGACTTAAGTCTAATTGCGATCGATTACACTTAGGGAGTGTCTAAATAGATAAAGGCGGATAAGAGCGTTACGTGTAAATTAACCAGCATTGCAATATGGCAGAAGAACCTCAACCAACAACCAAACAATATGTCTCTGCTGCCAATCGACCGTCAAGCCACTTCACAAAACCAACCTCAACGGTGGCTGCACGTCGGTCAAAGCTGTTAGCCCGTTTGGGTCATGCGCTTGCTAGTACTTCAGTTGTCAGCGCAGCGCTACTTTCAGCTTTAAATTCAAATTTGGCTCAGTTTATGGAAAACCAGGCACAAAGCCTGTTTTATCTACTAAGAGGACCCCTGATTCCTCCAAAAAACATCGTGATTTTAGCGATTGATGAACAGTCCATATCTACTGGCACACAGTACTATAAAACTAATCCGCAAGAATTTGCCTATTTTGAACCGCTGAGATCTTATCCGTTTAAACGCACCGCATACGCTCAGGTCATTGAAAAGTTAGTAAACGCAGGCGCACGCGCTGTTGCGGTGGATGTAGTTTTTGATACTCCAAGCTCTTATGGAGAGGATGACGATAAAGCATTGCAACAGTCACTGCAACTTTATGGAAGTAAAGTGACTTTAGCTGCCCTTTATGAAAATTATGATACCCATCAAGGCAGTTTCATGCAATTGACACAACCTCAACAGATGTTTCAAGTGGGATCTGTATCAATTGGTTCGGTTAATTTTCCAGTAGAAATAAACGGTAAGGTTTACAAATTGGCTAGCGAGTTTTCCAAGTTGTTAGCGAAAGATGACAGTTTAACAGAAAAAGTTCTTTCCTTTGATGAAGCGGTTCTGAGAACAGCCCAAGTAGATTACCAGCAACCAAAAGGCTCGCGCATATATTTCTACGGTTCTGGAGGAACATTTCAGCAAATTCCCTTTTGGTATGTCCTCGATCCAAAAAGCTGGAACAGTTATTTACAGCAAGGGAAATTTTTTGAGGACAAAATTGTCCTGATTGGAGCAACAGCCCAATTGGCAAATGATTATCACTCAGTAGCTGTTTCTACAAGTTTGCTGCAAGATGAAAAAATGGCAGGTGTGGAAATTCACGCAAACGCGATCGCAACTCTGATGGAAAATAAAGCGCTCGTGGAAGCCATCTCAAATCCACAGGGACGAGGTCTATTTGTGCTTTGTTTGTTAGGTGGATGCGCGACGGTAATTATCTTAAGGAAGCGGGGCATAACTAGATTTTTTTTCAGTGTTGCTCTTGCCATAACTTGGGGAGGAATTGCTTATGTAAGTTTTGTTTACGGGCTGTTGATTTTACCTGCTGCTGTCCCTATAGTAGGAATGATTAGTATTGGGTTTTGCTACTTAGGAACTGAAGTTGCTAGGGAAATCATTAGAAAAAGCCAATTGCTCGATATTTTTCGGAAATATTCCTCTCACCGAGTGGTTCAAGAAATCCTCAGTCAACAAGATGACTTAAAAGATTTGCTCCAGCAGAGGGAGATGGCAATATCAGGAAAAATTCTTGATGGGCGCTACAAAATTGTCAAAGTTTTAGGTGCAGGTGGATTTAGTGAAACCTATGTCGCACAAGATATTAAACTTCCAGGTAACCCGCAATGTGTTGTTAAGCAACTAAAACCAGCTAACAGTAAACCAGAACAGTTAGCAGTTGCCAGACGTTTATTTAATTCAGAAGCCCAAACCCTTCAAAAGCTGGGTAATCACAATCAAATACCTCAGCTTTTAGCCTATTTTGAAGAGGAAGAGGAATTTTATTTGATTCAAGAGTACATAGTAGGTCATGCCCTCAGTCAAGAATTGTCCGCAGGCAGACCTCTTCATGAAATTGCTGTTATTGATATTTTGCGGGATCTACTGCAAACATTGGCATTTGTCCACAAAAATAATGTGATTCATCGGGATATTAAACCCAGTAATATCATGCGGCGAGATTCCGATGCCAAACTAGTACTCATTGATTTCGGAGCTGTCAAAGAAGTAACCACACAACTGCTTGATGGTTCAGAACAAACAGCCTTTACTATCGGTATTGGTACGAGGGGTTATGCACCAAGCGAACAGTGCTATGGGCGTCCCCAGTACAGCAGTGATATTTACGCAGTAGGCATGATTGGTATCAAAGCTCTAACCGGCATGGCTCCTCATGAAATAGATAGAGATGCTAATGGAGAACTAAAATGGGTTGACAAGGCACAAGTCAGCCCCTCTTTAGCAGATATTCTCAGCAAAATGGTGCGCGAAGATTTTCAACAACGCTATCAATCTGCCTCTGAAGTCCTTAAGGCTTTAGACGAGGTAGTCATAACTGAGAAGAAACAAACTTTGCCATATGAGGAACTATCATCAGCAGATACTCTTTATTTGGAAGATTCCGACACTCCTACCACGCCTTGGTCAGGAATATCTGACGAAAGTTCACAGTCAACTGTAAAGGTAATCAAGGATTGAGTAAACGAACCCCAGCCCTTTAGGGCAGGGCTTTGTAGGAGCCCTGAAGAGTCAATACTGAGAGAGGACTTTCGGCATAGAATTATCGTAGTTTATTTCTACTACAATGGCAAGGACTAACGTTTTTAATTTAAGGTTGTCAGATGAAGAGTTTGTGAAGCTCAAGTGCTATGCGGAATCAAAGCAAATATCCCCTGCCGAGGTTTTGCGAGACTATATCAAGCGGCTGCCGAAAACCAAGAATGACAGCGAATAAATCAGGCAGCGCTAGCTTGTGGTTACCACCAGTTGTAGCGACTGCCGTTCGCACGGATCGCGTTTCCTCCCCGATATCAATAACATATGAGCCTCAAGAAATTAAATGAATTGAGGCTCATATTTCGGGGCTTCTATGTTCCCGCAATTTCTAGGTAACTTTTGACAAAGCTCCATGCCCGATCTTTTTTAGCTGTTAAGTTGTTAAGTACTTGGCCTCAATGAAGTTTGCTGTGGTCTATCGGATGGTGCTGTTGGTGGTGTTAGAGTTGGTGCTGGATAAGTTGGCTGCACTGTAGATGGTGGTTGCGCTGGTGGTTGCGGTGCAACTGTTGGCGTTCCAGGTGCGGGCATTGGTGCCGTTGCAGAAGGTACAGCAGGTGCGGGCGCTGGCGCTGGCGCTGGCGCGGGTGCAGGTGCAGGCGCTGGTGCAGGTGCGGGTGCTGGCGCTGGCGCTGGTGCAGGCGCGGGTGCGGGTGCTGGCGCGGGTACAGGTGCAGGCGCGGGTGCAGGTGCGGGTTCTGGCGCGGGTGCAGGTGCAGGCGCGGGTGCAGGTGCGGGTTCTGGCGCGGGTGCAGGCGCGGGTGCAGGTGCAGGCGCGGGCGCTGGTGCAGGCGCTGGTGCGGGTGCAGGCGCTGGTGCAGGAGCCGATGGTGTTGCAGGTACAGGTGCAGGCGCGGGTGCAGGTGCAGGCGCTGGTTCTGGTGCAGGTGCAGGTGCAGGTGCTGGTGCAGGCGCTGGTGCAGGCGCAGGCGCTGGCGCAGGCGCTGGTTCTGGTGCCGTTGAAACTGGGGGTGGTGATGACGGTGTTGCCGGCTGTGGCTGTGTCGCACTTGGTCCAGTTGGGTTTGTTGGTGTCGTGGTCGGTCCACTAGGATTGTTGGGGGTGTTTGGATTGCTTGGATTGTTGGGGGTGTTTGGATTGCTTGGATTGTTGGGGGTGTTTGGATTGCTTGGATTGCTTGGATTGTTGGGGGTGTTTGGATTACTTGGATTGCTTGGATTGCTTGGATTGCTTGGATTGTTGGGGGTGTTTGGATTACTTGGATTGTTGGGGGTGTCTGGATTACCGGGAGTGGCAGGGTTGTTTGGATTGCTGGGTGGATTGCTAGGTGGATTGCTAGGTGGATTGCTGGGTGGATTGTCAGGTTCTGAGGTTGTTGGTTTCCTACCTCCACCATTAGATTGCTCACCATTATCTGATAAAACTTGCCCTGTTTCCAAAAACGTACCTACAGGAGCATTATCTCTACTAATGTTATTGGGAGAATTTTGGGAAGCAGTGGTTGACCTCAGGAAAGGAGGATTTTCTACAACTCCCTGACCAGTAATGGGTTGCTGTGCTGCAAGCGCCGCAGCAGTTTCAGCTTGAACGCTAGCGATCGCAGGATCTGAGCTAGGTACGCTATTTCTTAGAGGCAGATCCAGCCCACGAACTAAATCGCTGGTTTCATAAAAAGTTCTTAAATCAAAATCGTATAAACCCTGAAATTTTCCCTTAACAATAACCATCAATTGTCCGGCTTGGATATCCTGACTTTGAGAAGCATTTTTGTTAAGGACTTTGATACCACTAGTTGTTAGTGCTCCCACAATGGTGGTATCTGTTTGCGGGTCGTAACGCACGAATAATGCTGAACCACGAATTGCAGCAGCAGCATTTGGAGTGTTTATACGTGTTTGCCCTCTTCCTGGTGGTATCAGCAGCAGTACAGTACCATTAGACAGGTTAAAATTACGTGTTTTTGGTAGGAAGCGAAATACTGCTTGTTCTCCTATCCGAGCTAAAGAACCGTCGTTGAAACGCAAGTCTGCCAAAGAGGCTCTTCCCGTAGACAACCCATCCCCAGGAATCATTGCATCAGATTTTCGTGCCTGACGCCTCGGTTTATCTTGAGGCATGAGTTGTACTAAGTTACGGAGTTCGTGAATGATAGCCCGAGTCAAAGGAGTCGAAGCGCTTGCCCGATTTGGTAGAGGTAGCACAACAACTTCCAGTAGACTAATCACCAGTAGTAGAAAAAACTTGCGAAACATCGTTTGGAGCCTCGGATAATTTTACTGAACCAAACCAGTAAGAATGAAATTGTAATGAGAAGGGGGTAATTCTGTTATCTGTTATAGCAATACTTTTTACGTGGATCTGCTTAAGTTAGATGAATAATCCATATTTTCTAAAGTCAGTAAATATACTCTTGTCAAATATTAAGTTTCTTTTAAGGAAAACTAAGTTTTTACACACTATATTGTATAATTCATAATTTCCAATTAACAAAATAAGTAACCATAGGATTTATCAACACTAAAGTTTCCCCGAGACGCAAAGCCTCTGCGAAACTTTAAGCAGCAATCTCAGGTCTACATTTGCCAAAAATCAGAGTTACGCATGCAACCCAAGGGCTGGAAAAACTTGTTCTTATGGATTCTATTAGCCTCTAGTAGTGCAACTTGGTGTTGCATCAACAAAGTAGATGCGGCGTGGGCTGCAAATCCTGATTCTAGGGATGAAAAAAATCAGCCAGTATCAAAGATACCATCTTTGAGAGTTGTACGGTTAACTAATTGGGGGCAAGACAAAAGCAAGAAAGCTCAAACCCATAAAAAATTGCTCAGAGAAATTTTTGGGAAAGAACTTGAAGCAAAATATTTGCAGGAAGAGGTTGTTTCCTCAAGCTTCAAAAGTTCTGAAACCTCGGTTGGCAAGTGCAGCGAATTTGGGAAATGCAATTTACAAGCACAGTTAGATACAAACCAGCAGCTTCCAGAACAGCCACCACCAGGGATGCCAGCGCCACCACCACCAGGGATGCCAGCGCCACCACCACCAGGGATGCCAGCGCCACCACCACCAGGGATGCCAGCGCCACCGCCACCAGGGATGCCAGCGCCACCACCAGTACCAGTTGATAGCCAACCTATTCAAGAATCATTACCTCCTGAAAATCTACCATCTACCTCTCCACAGACTGAACCACCACAGTTAGAAGGACAACCAGAAAATTTCACCAACCCATCTACCTCGCCACAGATAGAACAGCGACTGCAAACGCCTGAAATAGAACGTGCACGCAGATTGGAGAGATTGCAGCAAAGGCTCCAAAAAAATCAACAATCCAATACTGAAACAAGTAGCTATGGAGAATTGGGAAGACTTTTGGTTCGAGAAAAACCGTTGGAACAAATACCACCCCCAGTTCCACCGCAACCTGTGATTCAGCCCAAACCAGTAGGTTTTTTATTAGCTCGTGTGGGCTACTTTCATACCAGTAATATTTTTTCCTCAGAGTTTGAGCCAAGACAAGATGGCTTATTTTATACGGGATTGTCCCTAGCTTCTGCACCTTTACGCCTTGGAGCTAAAACTTACTTAAATGGATCTATTGATGGTAGTATAATCCGTTATATAGACCAAGCTAAATATAATTATAACCAAATCAGATTTAACGTTGGTGTTTACCAACAGCTATCACCCCGAATGTATGGAGAAATCGGTTGGAGCAATCAACAGTTTTTCTATGCTAGAAATGGTAGCTTCTATAGCGCTGGAGAGCGCTTCCTTAACGAAAATTCCATCCAACTATCCTTTGGAAGGCGCGATCCCCTCACTCCAAAATTAATGCTAGATAGCTTTTACGAATTACGAGCTAGTTTTACTAACCCTCCTAGTAATCAAGATAATCGCGATCGCATCACTAATTCCTTATGGGTTTCTTTAAACTACTACTGGACGAGAAGTCTTCAAGTAGGTCTTAACTACCAGTTTAGTTTGGCAGACTTTATCCGCCGTGAAAGAGACGACCAATATCATAGAATATATGGTCATTTAACTTATGGGCTCTCCAACTATACCAATCTAAGTTTACAAGGTGGTGTAACCATAGGTAATTCTACAGAGCGGAACATCGATTTTGATGGTTGGTTTTTCACTGTTAATTACAATTTAGAATTAGGTCGATTTTAAAGTTGGTGAATAATTAGTAGTTTTCCCATTAACCACTAACTAATAACTAATCCAATCACTCCAGCTACCTGCATAAAGTTTGCCTGTGTGAAAGCCTGCTAATTCCAGAGATAGTAAATTTACGCAAGCAGTTACGCCAGAACCACAATAGACAAAAATTTCTTTGGCTTTGTCAAGATTAGACCAACGACGGCATTGCTCTTCTAAGGACAACATATGTCCTGTAGCATCTGTCACATCTTGCCAGGGATAATTTACTGCACCAGGAATATGACCGGCAATCTTATCAATAGGTTCTTTGACGCCTAAGTAGCGTTCCTGTTCTCGTGAATCAACTAATACAACTTCTTGTGAGTCTTTGCAATTTTTTAAGGTGGTAATATCCACTACCATATTGGTTTGTACATGAGGGACAAAAATGAGGCTGTCTGCCGAGTTATTTTCCACCGTTGAAGCAGCTGCTGTAGGTATCCGAGTTTCTGGCATAACATCTGTAACAGGGTAACCAGCTTTTTGCCATGCAGCAAAGCCCCCATCTAGTACTGCCACTTTCTCATGTCCGAGGTAACGCAGCAGCCACCATAAACGAGATGCAAAAGCAAGACGAGAATCATCGTAAGCAACGACAAGAGTTTTTTGAAAATGTACCCCTATGTTTGACAACTTTTGAGCTAGTTCATGGGGATTTGGTAAAGGATGTCTACCGCCATGTTCTCCAACAGGACTCGAAAGGTCTTTATTTAGGTCTAAGTAGTACGACCCATTTATGTGACACTGTTTGTACTGTCGTCGTCCCAATTGTGGATCTGCAAGAGAAAAGCGACAATCTACTATAACGACCTGCGGATCGTTTAGATGTTCAAACAGCCATTCACAAGAAACAACGAAAGCAGTGTTGGTCATAAACGTCAGCTAGAAATTGTTAGCAGTTGGTGGTTAGTAGTTAGTGGAACAACTCACCACTAACTACTAACCACTAACCAATTCCTGTAACTATGTCAAACTTAGACAATTTTATACCAGAGTCTACAGCAGATGGTTCGTTCACCTTCTTTTCAAAGGAGTTTGGCGAATTGTTTCACAGTCATTATGGAGCACGCCAGGAGAGTTTTTTCAAGTATTCGGTTCCCACTCGACTTGCTACTGCTGCCAAAAAATCAAAATTGCGGTTATTAGATGTTTGCTATGGGCTAGGATACAACACAGCAGCCGCTTTACAAACCATTTGGGAAGTCAACCCTAACTGTTATGTAGAGGTCATTGGTCTAGAACTAAATCCTGCCGTATCGCAAGCAGCTATTACCCATCAGTTATACAATAGTTGGGATTATAAATACAGCCAAATTCTGGCTCAGTTAGCTTTTGAGCATCAAGTTCTTCAAGACCGCATTCAGGCAAATCTATTAGTCGGGGATGCCAGAAGCACAATTCAGTTAGTGCATAAATCCAACTTTAAGGCTGATGCCATTTTCCTCGATCCATTTTCCCCTCCTCATTGCCCTCAGTTGTGGACTATTGAATTTATCCAACAACTTGCCTTGTGCCTTGATTTAAATGGTTTATTAGCTACTTATTCTTGCGCTGCTGCTGTACGTACTGCATTCTTAAGCGCTGGGTTACAAATTGGTTCTACAGCACCTATAGGAAGGCGTGCGCCCGGTACTGTTGCAACCCATGCAAGACGAGAGGAGGATGGGGAGATAAACTTCTACTCCCACCCACTGTCTCAAGCTGAGAAAGAACATTTATTAACTCGTGCTGCAATTCCTTATCGCGATCCGCAATTGAACGATTCTGCTGAGATAATTTTGAGACGACGACAACAAGAGCAACAAGCTTCTTCTCTAGAACCTACCTCTGTGTGGCGAAAACGGTGGATATCTAGAAGTCAATTAGAAATAGTGTAGAATTTTTTATGGCAATCTCTTTCAATGAAGTAGGTCGGCTAGTACATAGATTGCTTATTGGGCATAAAAAGTTGGTTTTGGTGTCTGAAGAGACTAATTTTTCATTGACCTACAGATGTATCTAAGACTGCAAACCGATAAAGGCACCGGGTTTTTGGTATTACTCCAGGGATGTTTAGTAGTAAAAAGTAATTGTAATTTAATAATTACCGTTCATTCGGCAGTAAAAATACCAGTATTATGAGTTTTTCATTAAAAATTTAAACGACAACTACCTAACTTTGATAGGATGAAATCAAGATGATGGTTTCTTAAAATACCGTGTTAATAAATCTCCGTAAAAACCCGATTGAACACAAGCAAGAATTGCTCATACTGGAAATATAGGAATAAATAGTGTGAGATTGTTTCTAGCATTAAAAAAACTTGAAAAAGTATGTTACATAACAAAAAACGGTTTTGCTATCATGTAAGTGCCCAACTAAAAACAACTCGGAGTACATTCAAGTACCAAACTTGTTTTTAATAAATATCACTGTTACGAGTTTTTAAATTGGAGTACCCTTGTGGTTCAATGGAAATCCAACTTTACAGGCAACAACCAAGAAATTGTTGATGGGTCGAACATCCTAAATCAAGTTGATACTGCCATAGTTATAAATCATACACCAGCATGGCAAAATACAGATGATTGCTCACTGGGTTCATCTAAAGAAATGGCATTTCAAGAGCCGGAAGCTTCTCCTTGTTGGGTAAGCCCTCGTGTTAATTCCATATACGATTTATTCATATCTGAAACGGTAGAAACCAAAGGTTGGACAGTGAATGGCTCTGACTCGGACGTGTCAAGAGTTTTAGTTGTTGACGATCATGCAGCTAGTCGGATGACTGCTGTGGCTCTTTTGGCAATGGAAGGCTACGAAGTCATAGAAGCTGATAGCGGTTCTGCTGCCATAGAATTGGTAAAGCAAAAACAACCAGATCTCATTCTCCTAGACGTAATGATGCCAGGAATGGATGGATTTGAAGTTTGCCAGTTGCTCAAGCAGGAAGAGAATACTAGGCTGATTCCAGTAATTTTTATTACGGCTTTAAATGACAGAAGATCGCGCATTCGGGGAATTGAAGTAGGGGCAGATGATTTCCTCACCAAACCCTTCGATCGCTTAGAGTTAGCAGCCCGTGTCAAGTCTTTAGTGCGACAAAAACGTTTGAATGAGGACTTAGACCATGCCGAACAAGTTCTGTTTTCGATTGCTAGAGCTATCGAAAGCCGCGACTTTAACACGGGAGACCACTGCGAGCGATTGATGAAATTGGGAAAAGCTTTTGGTGAATATCTGAATTTAACACGCAATCAAATCCGGGATTTAATGTGGGGCGGTTATCTTCATGACATAGGCAAGGTAGGGATTCCCGATGCTGTGCTGCTTAAACAAGGCACACTGACTGCTCAAGAATGGGATATTATGAAACAGCACGTGTTAATGGGAGAAAAAATTTGCCAGCCACTACGCAGTATGCGGGGTGTGATTCCCATTATCCGTCACCACCACGAACGTTGGGATGGATCGGGCTATCCTGATGGACTTGTAGGTAATGAAATTCCCTACATAGCGCAAGTATTTCAAATAATTGATATTTTTGATGCTTTAACTACCGAAAGACCCTATAAAAAAGCATTTACTCCACAAGAAGCTCTGAAAGTGATGGCAGAAGAAACGTCAAAGGGTTGGCGCAATCCCGAGCTGGTAAAGCAGTTTGAAGAGTTTGTGATGGCTTCCTGTAATAATTGCCTGCCCTGAGGCATGAAGATTTTCCCAGTGTTATGAGCTGTTCTGGTATCAATTGAGCGGTTGAACATCTAAACTCGAATAAGCAAGCTCAGTCAAAGCAATTCACTGTATTATGGTAGTCGTAGCAATTTTGGCGGCAGGACGCGGAACACGCATGAAATCAAACCTGCCCAAAGTTTTACATTCCCTAGGTGGGCGAGCGCTCATCGAACAAGTTATTGCGAGTGTAAAACCCCTTTCGCCTATTCGGCAAATGGTTATTGTAGGGTATCAAGCAGAAGACGTGAAAACAGCCCTACAGTCAATTCCAAATTTGGAGTTTGTTGAACAAACAGAACAACTTGGGACAGGTCATGCAGTCCAGCAATTGCTTCCCTATTTGAAGGATTATACGGGTGATTTACTGGTATTGTATGGCGATGTACCATTACTTCGTACAGAGACCTTGACAAATTTGTTGCAAACTCATACTAGAAATCAAAATGCTGCCACCATCCTGACTGCACACCTAGAAAACCCTAAAGGCTACGGTCGAGTTTTTTGTAATAGTGAAAACATAGTACAACAAATTATTGAAGATCGGGATTGTACACCGGAGCAAAAACAGAACAAACGTATCAATGCAGGGATTTACTGCTTTCGCTGGCAGGATTTAGCAAGAATTCTGCCTAACTTACAAGCAAATAACGCTCAAAAAGAATACTACTTAACCGATGCAGTGAGTCAAATTGAACCTGTGATGGCAGTAGATTTGGAAGATTACCAGGAAATTCTGGGAATTAATGACCGCCTTCAATTAGCAACAGCATACGAGATTTTACAAAGGCGAATCAAAGAAAAATGGATGAGCGCGGGTGTCACTCTCATAGATCCTAACAGTATTACGATTGATGACACCGTAGAATTACAACCAGACGTAATTATCGAACCTCAAACACACTTGCGAGGTAGTACGGTTATTCAGACAGGCAGTCGCATTGGACCTGGAAGTTTAATTGAAAACAGCCAGATAGGTGAGAATGTGACCATACAATATTCTGTGGTGACAGATAGTATTGTGCAGACGGGAACTAAAGTCGGTCCTTACGCTCATTTGCGCGGTCATGCTGTTGTAGGTGCTAACTGTCGTATAGGAAATTTTGTCGAATTGAAAAATACCAAATTAGGCGATCGTTCCAATGCAGCCCACTTATCTTATTTAGGCGACACTACTGCAGGAAACAGCGTGAATATTGGTGCAGGTACTATTACCGCAAATTATGATGGTGTCAAAAAACACCCCACAAAAATTGGCGATCGCACGAAAACGGGGGCTAATAGTGTTTTGGTCGCCCCCTTATCATTAGGAAATGATGTTTACATAGCAGCTGGTTCTGCAGTCACAGAAGATGTTCCTGATGATTGTTTGGTGATTGCCCGTGCTCGTCAGGTAGAGAAGCCCGGTTGGCGGCTAAAAAATCAGAAGAATGAAGAGTAAATAGTATTTCTTACTTCATCCTTCACACTTCATAAGTTTTCACACTTTATCCGTGAAAAACACCAACTTCTGTACCAGTGGGCATTTCTAAGGTATCGCCAATCTTCTCGCCGTCATGAAATGCGGCGAGGAGAACCTGACTAGTTTTACCCCAAGCTATTGCCCCGTTTGCGTCGAGGGCGATCGCGCCAAAATCTCGTTGGTTTTCATGTGCTTCTGCAAAGGAGCGCTGCATAGCTTCTTTCAGAGACATACCATCAGTGACACGTACAACAATCCGTGCTGCCAAGCACTCATCAATGATATCTTCTCCGATACCAGTACAGCTGACAGCAGCAAATTTGGTTGCATAATTGCCCGCAGGCATTGCAGAATCACTAACGCGACCAATGCGTTCAAATCCTTTCCCACCAGTAGAAGTACCTACTGCCAACTTACCCTGAATATCTAAAGCCACTACACCAATCGTACCGCGTCGAGCACTGCTGGTTTCTAGTAATTCAGTTTCAGCCACTACCCCAGCCATTGCTCTTTTAAAATTATCTTGGCGTTCTTGTATCCACTCTTGCAACCGTAACTCGGTCAAACCGTTATAGCTTGGAATTTGTAATTCCCTTGCTAATTCAGCCGCACCGTAATCAGACAAAATACGATCGGGAGAGTTTTGTAAAGCAAGCGCCAAATCAACGGGGTTTTTTACCCGTGATACATTGATGACTCCACTAAAAGTTTGGGAGCCACCATCCATCAAGGAAGCACTCATGCGAATCTGACCATCTGATTGCAATACAGAACCAGTTCCGGCATTAAAGCAAGGATCGTCTTCCAACATTTGACAGCCGCGCACTACCGCTGATTTAGCACTTTCTCCAGAGAGTAGTAGAGAATAAACCTCCTCCACAACTTTATAGAGCGAGCGGCGTACTGTTTCGACTCCTCCTTTGCCTTTTATAGAACTACCAGCCCCTCCATGAATGATTAATTTAGGTTGCACCTTTATTTCCATTTCTTTACTTGTGTCTCCATGCCTCTGCGGTTGATTTAGCTACCAGCTATCTGCAATCCGCCATCAGCTAAGTGCTGAGTGCTAAGTGCCGACTGCTGGTAGCCAAAATATCTCATTCTTCCGTCTTTTTGGCTTCAGAACGACGACGACGGCATCGTTCCGAGCAATATTTGACGTCATCCCAGCAATCTTCCCATTTCTTGCGCCAAGCAAAAGGGCGCTGACAAACCGGACAAATTTTTGTTGGCAAGTCAGATTTAGAACGAGCACGTCCCATATCAATACACGGTGTTAATTGGAGTTGGATTTCTGAGATTTGGATGTCAATTATAACTACTTTGCTACAACCGTAGGGTACTTATGACAACTTATTTTGAGTAATCTCCAAGAATTCAATTTGGGGGTTTGACCGAGTAAGAGTTGTAAAAGCCGAAGAAAGGGTCTATTATCTGGATAATACAGGCTCTATTTTCTGCGCCCGTGCATATGCTAAAAGCTCGTAAGTCCATTCCGAGAAAATTTTAAATGTTTTCTCTACCACATCGAAAGCTTCTTGACGCTGTGCATTTGTCAGTTCTATATCGGTAATAAAGTCTTCAACTTCTGGTGTACCCATAGTGTGTCCAGTTTCTACCTGTAAATGTACATTACCAAAATACACATATTCTTTTTTGGTCATTTTTTGTAATTCTACGGCAATTGGTAATGACATACTAAAAAACACGTGACCCATGGCTTCTAAAGACTCAATCGCTGCTACTTTGATGATAGGATCTGCCTGCCAAGTATATGCAGAAACTTGGTAGGAAATTTGACGTGTGATTTTTGTTTCTTCGCTCCAAAGGAATTTTAAAGCTTGAGTAAAATTGCCGTCTTGATTGAATCCTAGTTTGTCAAGATCCGTAATATACCAAGACCAATGTTTGCTATCTTCATTACTGTGCTCGTTAATGATTTTTTGCAGTTCATTTTTAGACTTATTGTCTCTGAAAATATATTTATTCAAGTCACTAAAGCTCATGATAAAGTGAGCCATACAAGGTGCAAAGCTTAGTCTTTGCCTTGGGTCTATAGTTTTATCTTGCATAAAATTAAATAGAGGTAATTGAGCAAAATCTTGTTTGTGATTTTGAATCAAAGCTATTACTTCTTGCATGTCTTTCCGTGGAACTAGTTGTTATCAAGGTAAAAGTAAAGTTAACCAAAACATAATTGCTAATCTTCGTACACAGCAGACCTAGGTGAGTTCTGATTGAACTTTACTATTTTTGATAGTGCCAGCTGATAACTAGGCAGTATGATTATCGTAGTTTTTAGCCTACAAACAATTGGCAATTACATTTTCAATATTTTCACCAGTTATACGAATAATTCGGCTTTGCTAAAAAATTCTAGATGATTTTTGCAACAAACAACTCGTATTAACTATTTAATTACAATGTAAAATATTGTTTTAAATTGGACAACAGTAATTTTTCTGATATACAATTTAAAGAAAAATAAAATAAAGTATAACTTTTGCAATTACTTTAAATAATATTACTGAAATTCTCCAGGAATTAGAAAAACTAATAGCTCAAGCTAATTGGATTGATAAAATTGTTATGAATTCAGGTTCAGCCCAGGAGTTAGAGGTCAAAGACGAGAACCTGAAATAAAGCAAGCTAAATCATTTGTAAGAGCCAAAAACCGATTTCCTTAAGAAAGCAATTTCCGGTCTTTAGCAATTCTCACAAACTAAATAGCATGGCTATGGGTGATTTTACGTGTCTTAATACATTAGGTTTTATCAGGTTGAAAAACAGGAATTTCAATGGTGAATTCTGTGCCTTGCCCTAGTTCGCTAAAGCAGTGTAGTTGACCGCAATGCTTTTCTATAACAATCTGATAACTTATAGAAAGCCCTAAGCCTGTACCAACACCAACGGGTTTGGTTGTAAAAAATGGGTCAAATATACGTTTCTGAACTTCTGGTGTCATACCTGGTCCATTGTCAGCAATACGAATAGCAACCATCTTCCCGCAGTCTAAAACTTCAGTGCTAATGCGAATTATTGGGAATTGAGAATGGGGAATTGAGAATTGAGAGTTAGAAAAAACCTTCCCACGATCTATCAGACAGGAGCTATTAAAGCCCTCGAGAGCATCAATGGCATTAGCAAGCAAATTCATCAGCACTTGGTTTAGCTGTCCGGGATAACACATCACCAAAGGTAAGTTGCCGTAATTTTTGATGACCGCAATTCCAGGATGGTCGTGCTTGGGTTTGAGACGATGTTGCAGAATCAATAGTGTACTGTCGATATCTTGATGAAGATCTACAGCCTTCATCTCGGCTTGGTCAAGGCGGGAGAAAGTTCGCAATGATTGAACAATTCCCCTAATCCGCTGAGCACCAACCTCCATCGAGCTGATCAGTTTAGGCAAGTCTGAAATCACGAAATCTAAATCAATAGTGTCAACTGTTTCTCTAATTTCAAGAGTTGGCTGGGGATATGTCTGCTGATAAAGCTTGAGTAAATGTAATATGTCTTCAATATATTTATTGGCATGACCTAAATTGCCGTAAATGAAGTTAACGGGGTTGTTAATTTCGTGAGCAACTCCAGCAACTAGCTGTCCCAAACTCGACATTTTTTCAGTTTGTACCAATCGGGTTTGAGTTTTCTGAAGTTCTTGCACAGTCTGCTTAAGTTGTTGTGCCTGATTTTGAGCAGTGATTGCGGCATGATGGGCTTGAGTGTAAAATTCAGCTTGGTTAATTGCGATCGTTAACTGATCGGTCACCGCTTGCAACAACTCGATTTCACTATCAGTCCAAATGTGAGGTTCAGTGCAGTGAGCACAGACAATCACACCATTTCGACCAGTAAGGGTCTGAATTGGTAACAAGATTTGTGATTTGAATCCCAAGGATTCTAAGAACTGGCGATGGATCGGTTCTGTATATTTTGTAACATCATTGATTTTAAGTATTTGTTGACTCAGAATTATCTGAGTCACAGGTCCAACCTTATCAACAGGATGGCGACCTACTAAACTATGCAAACCCGGATTTCTTGCTTCTTTAATCGTCTCCCAATATGGTGAAATGCTGTCTTGCTGAAACCAAGAAAAATTACAGCGATCGATTTGTAGTAACGGCTGAATATTCTTGATTGCTGTTTCCAGAACTATATCTATATCAAGAGATTCACGTATTTGACTGGCTAGTTTGTTGAGTAGTTTTTCCCGACATGCTAGTTCTCGATATTGGGCTTCTGATTTCCTGAGCACTGCTTCAGCTTGTTTTCGTTCTGTTATGTCTCGAGTGACGGTAGCAAAAGCTATTGGCTCATTAGTTTTTTGGTTTTTAATTACAAAAATGTTATACTCAATTGGAATAAGATTGCCTGTCTGGAAATGACGAAAGTGGAACTCTCCATGCCACCGTCCCGTTTTCATAAGACTTGATTGAATATTTTCTTGGAAATATAACCAGTCTTCTGGTGTGTGGTAATCACATATATGTGTTTTTTTATACTGTTCTGTACTTTCAATTCCTACAAGCTTTTGGCCTGCTTCATTTAGAAACTGTGTTGTACTATCAAGGGTAGCTATAGCAATAAAGTCAGAACTATTTTCAACTAGAGAGACAAACGTTTGTAGTTCTTGTTCGGGAATCTTACGTTCAGTAATATCCATTATTACGCCATCCCAGATGATATCGCCGTTAGCTTGCTTTTCTAAACGGGACCGAGCTTCCACCCACTTTAACTGACCTGATGGCGTGATAATTCTGTGTTCTCTGCTCCAAGGCTGTAAATTTTCTGCTGAAACTGTAATGGACTGGTTAAAATCTAGTTGCTCATCTGGATGAACTAACTTATAAAAACGGTGTATGTCTTCTTGAATTTCTTCTGGCTCTAATTCATACAATTCACGACAACCAGGACTAACATAGGAGAAATACTCAGAGCCATCTGCACGCCGTATAAATTGATAAATCATTCCTGGAATGTTAGCAGCTAGACGCATAAAACGAGCCTCACTTTGCCGTAGAGCTTCTTCTACCCGTTGACGCTCAATAATTTCTGCTTGCAGTTGTTGGTTAATTTTGTAGAGTGCGGCTGTGCGATGTTGTATTTGGGCTTCCAATTCTTCCTGATGTTGGTCTAACTGCTCCTCTACTTCGACTTTGTCTTTCATACAAATCATTCGCTTATTCCAGAGAAAAGTGCCATAACTTTGTTTAAACGATTGGGAAACAGAGTTCACCCACTTCTGCTGACCTGCAGATATAACACTTCTGCATTCCCACTGTTCTGGTCGTAATATATTGCCAGAAACTGCAATTGAGCCTGTATGTTCTTGGCAATTTTTAGAATGAACTAGTTCGTCCACAAGATGTTGCTGAACTGCTTGTTGTTCTAATCCTATTAATTTGGTATAATTATAGTAATTATCAAATAAAAATAGTAAAGTATCCGGACGCCGTAAAAATTGAAAGATTTTTTCTGTCAGTTTGGCAGCTAGAGTTTGAAAACAATATTCTGTCGGACTTAATGCCTCTGTAAGGCAATCGTTGGTAATGACCTCAGTTATACATACAACACCACCGATTTGCTCGTTGCAATCGTACCAGGGGCGGCTCTCCCATTTGATCCAATCAGTAGAATCATCAACTCTGACAACGCTATTCATATAGCTACTCTTGGCAGCTGCTGCCAAACAATGCTTATGGATTGCTTTCCACTTGTCAGGAATTTCCGAAATGACTTCATCATGAAAACGACCAATGAGGCTTTGCTCGCCCAAGCAGAATTCTGCTAACCAATTGCGACTAGTCGCTATATAGCGCATTTCACAATCGAAGATCGCAATGGCAATGGGTGTATGTTCTAAAAATAGTTGGAAGAGTTTTGGGTAATGATTTAAATACATAAATTAGGTTGGCAGAGGCTTTTGTAGAAGTTGAAAAATCATTGGACAACCGAAATCGTTAGGTAACACTTACTACAGTCAGTGCCTGTTAGTATAACTACCATTTGGTTAATTTAGCTACCGAGTTTTCTGGGAATTACGGTTTCTTTTGTCATGAAATTCTGACTTGGTGCGAGATACGGAAAAGGGTATATACCTAAACAAATTAGCTGCTACTACAATGTAAAAACCAGGAAAAGGATGACTAAAGGGAGAGTAGGAGAGTTTACTTGACCGATATTCTGGCTAAAGGCAACAGCAAGCGACTAACGACTCGACCATCGGGTAACTGATAGAAATGCAGTTCTCCTCCCATCAGTTGCATGAGGTTTTGACAAATTAGCAGATGCAAACCAGGCGGTTGGTTGAGACTTGAGGGAGATAGCACTTGTTTCGGCGTGTCTTGATGCAACTCTGCCAAAAGTTGAGGTTCAATGGTGCCATTATCCGTAATTGACACCTCCAGCAACTGCTCATCCATACGGCGACACCAAATGTCAATTCTGCTGCCATCTGCTGAACGGCGACAAGCATTCACTAATAATTCGTACAGAACTAATTCTATTTTCACTATATCGCCGGTAATCGCCATAGCTTGGGGCTTTAAACCATCAGAAGCATTAGATAAAGTTGAATAACTCTTTTCCGGCAAACCGCTATCAATCGGTTGTCCCAAACCATGCACACCGACCCACAACCTTTGTTGTTTGAGTAAAATTTCCATTCGTTCAAGGGAGCGTTTGAGTAGGCTAGCTATTGGTACAGTCTCTTTGCTGATGTGTACCCGCCACTGCTCAAGTTTCAGCATTTCTGACATTGATGCTGTTGCCGTATCTAGTTGACGCAGCAACTGCAGGTAACGTGTATGGGTAAGTTCATTTGTAGGAACACCCAAATCGTACATTTGACCGAGTAAAAGTATGGCGGTTCTTTGTATTTCTTCCAAACGACGATGTTTATACCAATTCAGTTGTTGAAGGTTGTGAGTTGTAGACTGGAAAATTTGTGCGATTTGCAAATGCCGTCGAGACCAAGCTAATTGACAAATCAGGGACTCTAAGGCACTGAGGCTTTGTTCTGACCACTGACGTTCTGCACGGTCTGCCATGACCACAACACCTGTTGGTTGATAATCTGTTGTAGTACGTAACGCCATAACTAAAATCTGTCCAATATCCGGACCGTTCAGCCATCTCCTAGTTTGTTCGGGTAAATCATCTACCTTGATACCTAATAAACCATCTGTAGTTAGTGCCCAATAGATTAAGGGTTCAGTATAAATTGAAAGAGCAGCATCAGTGTTGACTTCAAATTGATTGTTAGCAATAACACCTGGTATAATGTTAGCAACATCTTGTTCGGATGTCCAAGATAGCAGCAATGCTAAAGGACACTCAAGAACCGATGCTATTTGTTCGAGTGCCGCTCGTTCAAACTCTTGGATGGGTTGAGTAATACTCATTTGAGCTTGTTCTAAAATACGGAAGCATTGCTGAAAGCTACGCAATATTTTTTGTTGCTGTTGGGTCACTTGATGCAGCCGCCATTGACGAACAATCACACCAATCTGCTGACTAACGGCTTGGAGAAGTTCCTTTTCTTGGGTTGTCCAAGAGCGACTCGCTTCACTTGTAATAACTAAGAGAGATTCTGGTGCATGACCCTGAGTGCAGTTACTGATGAGAAAAGAATGCACTCCACTTTCTAGCAACTGAGGACGCCAGTTATAAAATCTTAAATCTTCTTCAATATTTTCAATACCCACCGCCTCTGTTGAACGATGCAACATTTGCCAATCCAGTTCTTTCAGAGCATCAAAAGCTGATGTCAAATTTCGACGATTGTATGGTTGATTTTGGTATAAAAGTTGATATTTATTTTGATCCGAGTCGAAATCGAGGAGTAAAAAGCGCGACCCTCCCAAACGCTCTAAAACTTTTGTTGCACAAATGCGTAAAATTTCTAGATTGTCGGAATCTTTACAGATAGCTTTAGCGATTTGACTGGTTAGTTGAGCATCTTCTTGAATTTGTTTAATAGTGCTTTCCATACTTTCTGTAGGAGTTGCTAGGGCTATTAACCCAGCAGCACCTGTCACGAAATTTTTTTCTGCCTCCGACCAAATTCGAGCTTCTCTGGCTTCAACCGCCAGAAAACCAAGCAAGTCCTTTTGCCAAATAATTGGAGCTGCTAAAAGCGATCGCACCTGGAGGCGTTGCAGAAGCTTAGCTGTAAAAGTGCTTTTTAAAGAACTGCGTCCTTCCCCTATCGACACAAGTTCATTGACCGACAAAGCATAATAAAAGTCGCTGAGTTCCTGCACTGTAATCACAGATCCTATCTGCTGTTCTGTATGCGTTCTGCCATGCTGATTGTTGGCTCGCATCCAAAAATATCGTTTTTCCCGCTCAAACCAGTAAATTTTTGTCCGAGTGGGTGCAACAAATTCATGAGTTGCTTGTACGACAGCTTCCAGTTTTTGCTCTAAGTTACCTAGAATTCGCACATTTTCTAGCAATCGCAGTAATGGCTCGTCCAAGCGCTTAGTTTGCCTTTGCTGCAAATCCATTTCACTTTGATAAAGCGCCGCCCCCAGTTCCCCTAAAACCATCATCAACCGAGCTTTGGCTTCACCACCCAGCAAATAGCCCCAACGTTCCGAACCCAGCAGCACAATACCCAAACAACGATCTTTATAACGAATAGGCAATACGATCGTGCCCTGTATGTTAAATTTTTCTGCAAACTCTTGCCATCCCTCAGCACGGTTTTCCGCTCTTAAGTCAGCTACTCCTATAGGGCGCTGTTCAATCACGACTTGTTCTAACAAATCGCCTGGATTAAGAACAACCCTTTGTCTCAAGTAACTGCTATCAGGGTTGGGCGTCATCCCTCCTTTACCAAATAATATGTGGCTCAGGCGATCGTAAAGAGCAATCCAAACTAGCCTATAATCAAACTGCTCTTTTAGGTAAGAGATAGTGGTTTCAATCAAAACGTCAACATTGTTCTCTTCCCTGAGGCTTTGGAGGACGCGCCCCAAGGACAATATATGTTGGTCGGCTGCTGTTTGTTTTTGTGGGGGCAACATCTGAATTATCGGTCAACGTAGATTGTTACTATATAAGGTGCCCATAAAAGCACGCAGATTAAGCGATTTTCGATTTAAGATTGTGAATTTTAGCGTGGGGATATTAAATTGGATATTTACAAAGATGCAATTCGTCCCCTTTTGTTCACTCTGGCAAAAACAGATCCAGAGTGGTTACATCAGAGGACAATTCGCAGTTTAAGCTGGTTGGGAAAGGCTCGTGTTCGTCCTCCCGCAAGTTGGATTGACGAACTTCTCGTGCAATTGTTCTGCCTTTGCGATAAACGCCTAGAACAAGATCTATTTGGACTAAAGTTTCCCAACCCTATAGGTTTGGCGGCAGGTTTTGATAAAGATGGAGCCGCAGTTCCCATATGGTCAAGCTTTGGTTTTGGCTTTGCAGAACTGGGAACTGTAACTTTTCACAAACAATCAGGAAATCCCCCGCCCCGGTTGTTCCGTTTGCCTTTGGATAAAGCTGCCCTCAACCGCATGGGTTTTAATAACAACGGTGCGGAGGAGATGGCAAGACGCTTAGCGGAAATTCAGCAAGAGTTCAGGTCAATACCTATAGGTTTAAACTTGGGTAAATCTAAGATAACGACTTTAGAAGACGCTGCACAAGATTATCGCAATAGTTTTCATTTGCTTAAGGATTATGGGGACTACTTTGTCGTCAACGTTTCTTCCCCCAATACCCCTGGACTGCGATCGCTCCAAGATGCTGCCATGCTAAGTTCTATCTTAGACACCTTGCAACAGGAAAATTCCCAACAAAAGCCCATTTTTGTCAAGATAGCTCCAGATTTGGAATGGCAAGCAATAACCGATATTATTTCTTTGGCAAAAACCTATCAACTCGCTGGAATTATTGCCACAAACACCACTATTAGTAGAGATGGGTTGAAAACTCAGGTTATTGCCTCAACTGGCAAATCACCTCAAGACGAAGCTGGTGGCATTAGCGGTGCTCCATTGAGAGAACGTTCCACCGAGGTTATTCGTTTTATTTGGCAGCAAACCGCAGGTCAAATCCCCATTATTGGTGTTGGAGGGATCTTCACCCCAGAAGACGCCTGGGAGAAAATTACTGCGGGTGCTAGCCTAATCCAAGTTTATACGGGTTGGATTTATGAAGGTCCAGCTATGGTAAGCCGTATTCTCAGAGGTTTGTTATCCAAACTAGAACAAACTGGGTTAAATTCCATCTCAGAAGTTGTTGGCATTGCCGCTCAAAAGTAAAAAGTAAAAAGGCAAAAGTTAAAAGAAACCTCTTTTGACTTTTGACTTTCCACGATTAATTTTTTTCCTCTAGTTCTAATGGAAAAAACTCTTTAGTTTTTCGGGAGTATTTCCATGCAATGCCATCAGGGTCCTTACTACGGCTCCACTCTGGGAAATCTGGATCGTCTCTCCTTTTGTACACCGTACTGGAATAAACATTCAGCCGCTTGGCAAGTTCAGATTGAATAAGAGAACCCAAAAACAACTGCTTTTCTAGTGTTTTTTGTGGTGTCTCATGGGTTTGCTGAGGTGGTAATTCAGCCTCTGGTTCTTGAACAAGCGGTTTGGGTGGAGGTGGTGCCAGAATTGGTAGAGCACGATGGGCAACGGGTTCAGCAGCCAGTTCTTTGGGTGGTTCGCTACTGTCAAGTATGCTGCCTAGAGTACTAGCAGTGATGAAGTAATAAACTTTACCTCCATCCTCAGAATCAACAGTACGAGCACCAAATTCTGTTGCTTTATTTTCCAGGTAACGTCTTGCCGTTTCCCCAGAAAAATTGCCTTTCATTGCCAAGTCTATTGGTGTAACCCTCCCTTGGTTTTCTCGGATCAGTTGATGGAAAACAGGGTTAACTTTACGGCACCACTGTTGCCATTTATAAAACTGCCAGACATTGAACGCCAAGACAAGCAGGATTAATCCCAGCCAAATTCGCCAGGTAGCAACAACGAAAATAATCAGAAACGAGATAGGCAAAAGTAGAACTAGAAAACCCTTGCCGTAGCTTTCTATTGTTTTTTCACTCATGCCGATAATTGCCAAGTGACTTTGTTGAGAAATAATATTATCTTGGCAAAAATTGTGGCAATAGTTTGTAACAATTGTCTATTTGCCGGAAAATTGTCCAAGCAAAACTGCGGCAAATTGGTCAATTGTCAATGCTTAGACAGCAAACAATAGGGTGACCACTGCCAGCCCTTGGGGCGCGAACAAATGAACTACTAAGATGAAGGCTGAAACCCGCTCTACGACTGGATCGAAAAATGAGTTGACGCTCAGGTCAAGCAAAATCTTCAACGAGTGCTAAATTCTTTCCGCGATCGTCGCGTAGGCGCACACCATTTTGCTAGTGTCACGGGTTACGGACACGATGATTTAGGGCGAGAAACCTTAGATAAAGTTTTTGCCCAGGTCATGGGCGCTGAGGCAGCTGCTGTGCGGGTACAATTCGTTTCAGGAACCCACGCAATTGCCTGTGCTTTATTCGGTGTTCTACGTCCAGGTGATGAAATGCTTGCTGTGGTAGGCGCACCCTACGACACACTTGAAGAAGTGATTGGATTACGCGGTGAAGGTCAAGGCTCTCTTCTTGACTTTGGCATTCATTACCGACAATTGGATCTGACTGAAGAAGGAACTGTAAATTGGGAAGCATTAAGCCGTCTGATAGAGGACAGGACACGTTTGGTACTAATTCAGCGTTCTTGCGGCTATTCTTGGCGTCCTAGCCTCTCAATCGCCGATATTCAAAAAATTATCCACTTGGTCAAACAGCAAAACCCAAACACAGTTTGCTTTGTTGATAACTGCTATGGCGAATTTATTGAAACTCAAGAACCCACTCATGTTGGGGCTGATTTAATAGCAGGGTCTTTGATTAAAAACCCTGGTGGTACTATTGTAACAGCTGGTGGTTATGTTGCCGGACGTGCTGACTTGGTAGAAGCAGCAACTTGCCGCCTCACAGCCCCTGGAATTGGCAGTTATGGAGGTGCGACTCTCGATCAAAACCGTTTGCTATTCCAAGGGCTGTTTCTTGCCCCGCAGATGGTAGGAGAAGCGATGAAAGGAACTCACTTAACCGGATACGTATTCGACAAGTTGGGTTATCCAGTCAATCCAGCACCACTTGCTCCCCGTCGGGATGTGATTCAAGCAATTAAATTGGGTTCTGCTGAAAAGTTGATTGCTTTTTGCAAAGCCATACAGCAAAATTCTCCCATTGGTTCCTACCTCGACCCCATCCCAGATGAAATGCCCGGTTATGAAAGCAAAGTTGTGATGGCTGGAGGGACATTTATTGAGGGTAGCACCTCTGAATTTTCAGCCGATGGTCCTTTGCGAGAACCATACGTTGTTTACTGTCAAGGTGGAACTCACTGGACTCATGTCGCCATCGCGTTGGAAGCGGCAATTGAGGCAGTGGGAAAGTGTTAATGGATAGTGAATAGTAGATAGGGGTTAGTGGACGGTTGATAGTTGATGGTTAGTTGTATTTGATAATTATCAGCTACTAACTACTATCTACTAAACCCTAACCCCTAATTATTGCCGTTCAATTGCATCTCTTGTCGTTTTATAGGCTTCAATAAAAGTTCGGAATGATTCTTGAGAAATTTCTTCCAAAATCAATTTTTCTGCAACTTCTTTAAGAATTTTGTCTATTTGTGCCTCAAGTATATCCTTATCACCATTACTGTTTCGCAATAGCTCAACTATTGCTTTAATGTAAGTTGCAGAAAGTTCTCTCTGTTTGTGTTCAATTTTTTGATGTTCAATTTGCTTTTCACGCTCTATTGTTTCCCGAGAAGTTTTGTAAGCCTCGTTAAAAGTTCGGAACGACTCCTGGGAGATTTTTTCATCAATAAGAGCATCAGCAGCTTTTCTAAACACTTCGTCAAGTTGCTTTTGATTATTGTCCAAGTCTCCCGAACTTGATTTCATTAAATTAATAGCTGATTGAATATAGACATCAGATTCATTTTTCTTACTAGTTTCCATCCATGTTTTTATTTGACGAATCCAAGAAAATGCTAACAAGATTAATGTCAATAATAAACCTAAAGAATCAGCATTTTCTTGAATAAAAGAGGGCTGGTTTCTATCATAAAAAGCAAGGGCTCCAGGATGGAGGGGAGGAACCCCTGTACTGGCGGATTCTCTAGGGTCATTAATATTAGCAACGAGGGGTTTAACTTCAGGATGTTCTGGAGAAACAGCATTCGCGATCGCCTGACGATTCTCAAGTATGATGCGAGTGATATCTCGAATCAAACCGGGTTCAACCGTGTCATTGGCTACCAAAAGCCTAGATACTGCTACAGTTGGTAGATTTTGGTCGGGTACGGGCGGATCTCCTTTATAAGTCCCTTGAGGAATTTCTGCATCTTCAAACGCTGGATGCTTAATTTTCATAGCTTGTGCTTGTTGAATCGGCACCAGTACCCCACCATAAGTTTGTACAAGTTGAGAGATCCCTTGATTTCCTGCAGCACGAACACGAAATAAAGCATCTGCTCTTCCAGATTTAAAATCTTCTTCTGCTTTCTTATCGTCGTAATCTTGTTGTTTTTTTAAATTTCCTGTAATTTTAATATTTCTTAAACCATAATGCTGTGCTACTTTCAAAAAAGACTTATATTGCCCTCCCTTTGCCGGCAAAGCAACAGTTTTTCCCTCCAATTGATTGAATTGCTTAATACTGGGGTCTCTAACCACTAACTGAAATAAATCCCGATATAAAACTACTACGCTTCTCAGTACGGCATTTGCCCCCTCAGACTTTGATGGTGGCGTCTTGCTGTCGGGCAATACATCTATTGTTTCAGAAACAACATCTGCTTGAGCTACTCCCAGTTGTGCTGCCCCCATTTTTAACTTCTCAAGGCTTTCTGCAGTACCACCAGTATCTTTAACCGTAATTTTGATGTTAGATTCGCTTTCAACAACCTTTGCAATTGCTTGGCTGATAATATAGCTTTCCCCTTGTTTGTCACCAGCGACAAGGATAAGTTCAGGGGCTGTTAAACGACTGACAAGCTTCCATGTCCCCAGTGCTACTAAGCTTATGCTAAAAAACCCAAGACTGATAAAGATTACTTTAGATAGAGGATCGAGTTGGCGAAAAAAGTTGAGAAAAGAGAGTTTAGAAGAAGTTTTGAATGCTGCCATAATTATCAAAATTCCAATATCTGGCAAAGATAATTGAATAATGGTTTTCTCCTGCCTTGAAAAATTAAAGCAGGTATAACCCAGTACAAAAAGGCTGAAGTATGAAGGCTAAAGGATGAAAGTTACAGGCTTATACTGCAAGCTATACAAAAATTCACAATGGTATCCTTATTTGTGCCGACGTGTACTACTAGTTAATTAACTGTTCTACTGAGTTACATGATTATCATGTGAATAGAAACAGTTATTACTACTAAGTTTCGTAACACTAGTTCAGGGTTGATAGCAAATTTTTTACATAAAATTTAAATGCAGTTTCAAGGCTGGGTATCCCACCTATCCCACAAAAAATATGGATTTGTGGGATAGGTATTTTCCCCGTCCTACTTATTTATCCCAGGGTCCCCAGATAGCAAAAGTGATTCCGGGAGTTTGGATATTCACAAACAATGTTTGACCATCTGGAGAGAAGCAAGCACCAGCGAACTCTCTGTCATTAATAGCGTTGCGAGCAAATTGATACAGCCCTCCTTGAGGAGTTACCCCAACCAAGAACTGGTCATCATCGCCGTCTTCACAAAGAATCAGGTCTCCAAAGGGAGCTACAACTATGTTGTCGGGCATATCTAGTATGCTTTTATCGTTTGGCTCGACAAATAATTCGATAGTGCCACCTTCCTTGGCATTTTTACCAGGAATATAGCGCCAAACTTGACCACCACTGTTAGCACCGCCACTGGTAGCACAGAAGTAAAACTCTCCGTTGCCATACCATATTCCTTCACCGCGAGCAAATTGTGCGGCCCCCTTGGCAAAACCTTCTTTCCGCACGGTATCTTCGTAGGGGTCGTAATCTTCAATGCGTACCCACTCTACTTCCTTTCGTACACCTACAGGGAAACCAGTCTTAGTGTTGACTTGAGGCATACCCTTAATGACAAGAGCCTCAAGGATACCACCCGCCTCTAATTGACCTGGTTTATTAGGAATAAAGCGGTAGAACAAGCTGTCCCCTGCATCTTCTGTCTCATAAACAATTCCGGTTCTCGGATCTACAGCAACAGCTTCATGATTGAATCGACCCATTTCTACTAAAGGTACGGGGTCTACAGTACCTTTTTTAGGTTTTAAAAGCGCTGGGACTTCAAAGTTGTAACCGTGGCGCTTGGTGACTCTGTTGGGATTGGGTACGAAAATACCAGAATTGGCTGGCTGTTCTATGGTTTCTGGAGTTGTTTCTGGAGTTGAGGTGTTTTCTTCACAACTAATCCAGGAACCCCAAGGAGTTGGACCACCAGCACAGTTACGATAGGTTCCTGCTAGTGAAGCATAATCTCTAATCAGTTCGCGTTCTGGACTAACAACCAGTGTTGTTGTACCACCCTTACAAAGCTCGTCATATTTGTTGCCCAAAACTTGTGTTGAGGAATTTGGACTGAGTTCGTGGTTGCGAACCAAGATAACAGAGCGTTTTGGTCCAGGAAAAGCCGCCATTCCATCGTGACCACCGGGTACGGGGTTGCCATCGCTCATGGGATCGCCTGTCCGGGAAAATGCTTTGTAATGAAAGCCACCGGGTAAATCTAATAAGCCATTGGGATCTGGAAACAGCGGACCGTAGCCATAGGTTGTCGAATTTACCCCTTGTGCTCTTGCGTAAAGACCTTTTAAGTTGTCTCCCACAACAACAGTTGCAGCCGTGACGCCTGCAAGGGTAAAAAATTTTCTTCTAGATAAAGCCATAGTCCCCTCTATATCTGCAGCTAAAAAATGAGCAGATGGCGTGCAATACTCAGGGCAAGGATTGAGAATATCTGTAGAGCTTCCATACCTAAACTGATTGCTTGGTATGGCTTGCACAACTTGTGTATTGCTCAACTTTTGACACAGGAATTTTTGTTACCAAATCTACTCACTTAGTTCTTCCTTCAAGAGGATATACGTGTAAAGTTAAGGTTAGTTAATGACAGTGTTAATTGTATTTTAATCAGAAAAGTTATCTTGAAAAAATATAAATTTGTTAGTAGATTTCTTAAAAGAAAGTTAGTCTTTTAAGGTCATCTTTTATCGTTTGTCCTTTTTCATTTGTAGGGGCTATAGAAATTTATATTTCTTCATATAAATGCTTTGATTTCCCCAAACTTACTTATTTCTTTTTAGGCATAATTTCCCCGGATTAAATCCGGGGGTTGCTGACTACTCCGGTAACTTATACTGCCCAACAATGCGCTTGGCAAATTCTGGAACGTGGGCTTCTAATTTCTCTGGGTGATTCCGCTTCACATACAAATAGTTGCGGGTAAAGTGGGAGTCGATAGAAAAACGAGCATATTCCAAACCTTTGGGACCGATTTTTTCAATGACGACGCCCATAAGTTTCGCCACCCACATTGGAAGGGTAACACCTTTGTCGTAAGCAGGTATACTTTGTTGGACGGCTGCTTTGCGATCGCCCTTCGACATGACTGGTTGAGTGTCCAGTTGGTCTTTCACCAAATCCAACATTTTTTGACCTTGTTCGTTTCTGACAACAATCCACTGCCAGCCAAAGGGTGCGCCCATGTAACCCACAACTAAATCTGCAAGAGAATTCACATAATCAAAACAACTCATGCAGGAAGGGGCAAAAACGTCTTTGAGTTGATTGGTCTTTAATCCAAAGAAAGGCACCTTCTCTATGGACCCATCTTCATGTTTAAAGTGAACCTGGAAGTCTTGCATAAATTCGTAATGAACCACCGTATCAGGTGATTTGCTGGTTGTTTCTAAGAATTTTTGCAATCCCTCACGGCTGACATTATCTACACAAGGAGTTCCCAAAACGTAAAGTTTTTCTAAGCCGAGTTGTTTTTCTACAGCCCGTAATGCTTGAATTTGACAACCAACACCGATCGCTAACAGCCGTTTTAGCCCTGATTTTTCTACCTGTTCCAAAATAGAAAGATTGGGTGACAGAGTTGGTTTATTAACCCTGGCTGCTAGTACTTCCTCTGGGGTACGAGCGATAACAGGCATCGGACCAAAGCGGTCTTCTTTAGTGTTTTGGACGCAAACAACGCCCTCAACAATGCCGCGATTCAGCATTTCAATTGCTATAGTACTGACAATACCAGTCCATTGAGCACCAGGAATCGGCTCCTTTTTCCGCGCCGCCATCATGTCTTGGTGGACACCAAAGTAGATTTCGTCGGGATTGTCTAAATTGCGCGATCGCGAGTGGGTCTGTTGTTCGAGTTGGTCTATTTGCTGATTAATAAAAGCGCAAGCTTCCTTGACATAGTGAATATAATATGTATCGCAAAGCCCGCATTCGCTACAAAGTTCTTTTGCAGGGCGACGGCTACCAGGTGCGAGGGCTTTGGCTTTGTTGTGTTTGGGATAATCTACTGAGGTCATTAAAATTTCTTCTTAAAAAACCTAGATGACTTATTTCACAATATGCCAGAGATTAGTGCCAAATAAGTTTCCCTAGGACGGGAACGAGTTGTTTTGCTTGTGTTTCTATACTCTAAGAAAACTTTTAACCAAGGTGAATTTTGTAATGAATCGTCGTGAATTTATCGGTTGTGTGAGTGTAGGAACCATTGCCAGTTCTCTCCCTGGAGTCCTCACTGCCTGTTCTTCTTCCCAACAATCCCAGGTACCTGCAACTCCGCCCCGTGCTGATGGGTTTCAGCCAGTCGGCACAGTAGTAGATTTAGACAAAACTGGTCAAATCCTTAACGAGAAATTCGTGGCAGGTAAAGTGTTGGTAGTTCGCGATCCAAGCAACACGAGTCAAGTGATAGCTGTCAATCCAGTTTGTACTCATGCAGGGTGTGATGTCGCATGGCAAAAAGACCAAAATGCCTTCGTCTGTCCCTGTCACGATTCCAAATTTGCCCTTGACGGCAAAGTTCTCAATGGTCCGGCTGACAAACCGATACCTACGTACACAGCTAAGCTTGAAGGGGATGAGGTTTTAGTAAAGGCAGGGTAGGTTGGGTTTCATTCTTCTACCCAACATTTAATCGAATTGTTGGGTACCACTTTGTTCTCCCATACAACACATTTGGCAATTTAAGATTTCTTTTACAAATGACCTTCTAGACCAGTTTTGAATTAAATGGATGAGTAGGTTGGGTTGAGGAACGAAACCCAACATTTAATCAAATTCTTGATTGTCTTCGTTATTAAAAATTCATGAGTTACGGATTAATTAATAATTAATTTATTGAGGATACAAGCCCCTAATACGATTTCATAATAAGGATGATACAAATCGAAAGTGTAGAGACGCGCTGTTTAAAGCCTCTCTACAGGATGTATATGTATCATGATTAAAGTGAAATGGTATAACCGATTGGCGCAAAGCGACTTGACAGGTTTAATACCTAAATATTTATGCTCCTATTTTAAAATTTTTATAAAGAAATCGGCTAGATTTCAGCATAGTATTTTTTCTACTTTGCGGGAATCTCTGATGACGTTGTTAATTTTGTAGATTAGGCTTATATAGGTTACCAGTGTGAGTTTCCAAAATGCACCCAAACTCTCAAGGGTCACTCTGCTGCAGTGAATGCGATCGCTTTCACACCCGATGGACAAACTCTTGTTAGCGGAAGTGATGACACTTCAGTTCATATATGGGACTTGAAAACTGGGAAATGGCTTTATACCTTTGCTGGACAAGCGGAAGCCGTTTTATCTGTTGCCATTAGCCCTGATGGTCAGATAATTGCAAGTGGTAGTGTTGATAGAAAAATTGGTTCTTTCGTACATATCGTGCTAAATTGTTAATCCAGTTGATAAATTTGCTTTAATATCAAGGCTTACAGGCGCTTTTAGTCTGAATTTTCAGTCATCCGACCGTTTTGCATTCAATAATGGCTGTTATGCTTGGCTAGCATTGGGCTCAAGCTTATTTTTCAATAAAAATAGCACGCTAAGTACGCAAGAACCGTTGCTGGAATGGATTAAGCAACAACCTTCCTTGCAAGGCTTGCCTGTTATTGTTATGAGTAGTTCTGACCTTCCTAATAAAATTAGTAGAGTAATGGCTTTAGGGGCTAACTCATACTTTGTCAAAACAGGACGACCGATGAATGATTTGGTGAAATTGGTAAAGCAAATTCCCTCTTTACTACGTCCTCCAAATCAAGATTTCTAGTAGAGAGTTGGCATTAGGTATCTAGTAAAGAAATACCAGCTTGAGAGGCTAAAAGTTGTAAAACCTCCAAGCGTGTATTTGTAAAAACTCCCACGGATAAGTCATTCTCTAAATAAAGTAAGCCAATAAATTGCTCTTGATGGATTAAGGGGCAGCAATAGATAGATTTTGGTTGCGTTTTGAGAATATAAGGATCGTTAATGAAAATACCCTCATCTCTGGCATGATTTAATACCAAAGTTTTTTGTGTCCTCTCAACATAATTAATCACTGAAACAGGCAATTCTGGCAGGGATTCTGTTTTTGTAGGTGAAGACAGCAAGCGGACTTCATATTCAACAGGTGCTGAAGGTTTAGTTGTTATTAATTCGAGTTCATTGTTAACTGACAATACTGGGTGAGCGATCGCAGCAACTGGTTTTAATTGTCCGGCTTTTGACAATAACAGAACTCCTTTAGAAGCACCAGCCGACTCGACAGTAACAAGCATTAATTTAGCAAGCAATTTGTCAAAATCGCTTTCCGATGCGATTGCTTGCAAAGCTTTTGCAACTGCGGCTACATCCAGTGCTTCTGAGTGTATTGTTGATTTAGCAGTCACTATTGTTTGGCTAATATCAAGCTTAATATTTTCTCGCTGAAGAATTCTGGAAAAGAAGTCTGGGTACCGTGATTCTAAATCTTTGACTTTTGCGTTTGCTCCCCAGCGAATATAGCCATAGTATGATTTAATGAGATAAACCTCAGCTATAGCCTCTTGACTCCTAGCAAAATAAAATTCAGCTACTAACTCATTGGCTAAAGCTTCTTCTTGAAGATAACCGGACTGTGCTGCTCCTTGAATAGCTTCTTTGTAATGGGAGATTGCTTTAGCATGATTTCCTAAAACTCGGGCTTTTTCAGCTTCAATTAACTCGTATTTGTGCCGATAATTATCTGGGGCGTGTTCTGCCCAATTTATCATTTTTTTCTGATTGGTTTCAACTTTTTGCAAAATCCGTTTTTGAGCCTTTGGATTCTGCTGATTTTGATAGCTAGCTAACAACGCCAAAGAATAGTAAAAATTGTGCGTTGCCAATGTCATAAACCCAAGAATGCTTGCTGTATATCTTTCTGCCAACTCTGCATTTTCTACAGATTGGTCATACTGTTTAAACAAATAAAGCAGCATGGCTTTATAGAAGTAAGTCATGAATAGTGAAGTCATGATATTTGCTTCTTGAAAAACTGGCACCATTTCTTCTTCATTAAAGATTGCGCCAATTAAACGGCAGGAATTGGCTGATTCGCTCAATAAATTAGCTATCGTTTGTCCGACCGTACTAATTGAATGAATGACATATTCCTGTTTCAGCTTCCGCATTAAATTAATGTAGGGTTTATGGGAAGAAATAACACTATCTAAATCCTCACCCAGTAAAAATGTGTAGTGACAATAATTAATACTGCTGTAACCTGCATATTCTATGTCACCTGCTTCTAAACTCATTTTTAGAGAGTCTACAAAAGCTGGAATGATTTCTCTACCATGTTCTTTCCAATGACGAACAAAAGCATTAAATATATTTACAACTTTGCATTTTAGTTCTGTGTTATCAAAGCGCTCTAGCAGCTTCATCGCCAGTTGTCCAAATTCATATCCAGACTTAATATCTCCCAACGCTCCACATAGCAGCCAGCCATAAAGAGCATATCCATAAGCAGCTTGTGGAGAATTTCCATACCGCACACTCAGATTAACCATCTTAAATGTGACGAGTGGGAATAAATTTGGAGTTGTCAGATAGGCAGGAACCAGGACAGTAATTAATACCCGCATTGCCGCAATTTTATAGGGATCTGTCATCTCTGGCAACTGGGCTAAATTATCAATACCCTTTGCTGCAACAATCATTTTAGTTATAAGCGAGTTACCTATAATATTACATTTGCTAGGTGCTTTAGGCAAAGAAATTCTGAGGAGTTTCAATGCTTCTAAAGCAGTGTTTACTGCCTCTAACATTTGATTTTGAGCAATATAAAATTGAATTTGTGTCTCGTAGACTTTAATTTTTTCTAGAGGCTGTCTAGCTTTAGCTAAAACAATATCTGAGAGTTGTTTAGCCCGCTCGTAATTGGTATTGAGGTACTCAGCTTCTGCTGTTGCGGTATAAAGATGAAGGGCTAAGTCATAATTAGTAGACCAAGTTGTTTCTGAAATCAGTCTTAACCCTATATTTAAATATTTAACAGCAGCTTCATAAGCTGTTGCTTGTTTGGCTTTAGAACCAGCAATTAAATTAAGAGAAGCGAGATGTTCTTTTTCGCTTGCTTGAGTCATTAATTCCAGCCCGATATTAAGTTGGTTGACAATATCAAAGATATTTTCTTCCAAGGCAGAATCGGGATTTTTCTGCAATAACAAGCAACCAATACTAAGGTGAGTTTTTTGCTTTTGGTCATCAGGAATTAAAGAATATGCTGCTTGCTGCACGCGATCGTGCAAAAACTTATAGCTAATTTTGAAATCATCTACCTGCCAATGCTCCTGTTCTAATTTTTTTAAAACCATGGGAATTTTGTATGCTTGAGAGAGGGGCAAAATTAAACCAGATTGCAGTGCCTCCCACAGTGCATTAGCAGTATCTTGTAAGGATATCTTATTCACTGCTGCTAGATTTTCTAAGGTAAATTGATGCCCCATACAAGCTGCTAACTTTAAAACTTCCTGGGTTGAATTTGGTAGTTTTTGCAGATTTCGTACCACCAATTCTACAACGTTGTAATCTGTGATTCCTACTGCTTGAATTTGCAGTATATCCCACTCCCATTGTCTCAAAGCAAAGTTAAAATGCAACAAACCTTCAGTATAAAGTGTTTGTAGCATTTGAGTGAGGAAAAAAGGATTTCCCTGAGTTTTATTATAAATTAATTCAGCTAAATCTTTTATCCTATTGCGATCGCTCTCATATAGAGAAGAACTTTGTAGAGTTAGGGTTTTGTTAAGTGTATCACTAAGCAATTCACAAATATTGTCAAAGGTTAATGGCTGAAGGACAATATTCTTGACTAAAGCTTTGCGGGAGCGAATTTTTTCAATTGTAATGATTGTGGGATGGGTTGGACTAACTTCATTATCTCGATACGCACCTATTAACAATAAATATTTACTGTCTGTGTTGCATATTACGTTCTCAATTAATTTCAGGGATGCTGCATCCGCCCACTGTAAGTCATCTAAAAATAAAACAAGTGGGTGTTCGAGTTTGGCAAAAACATCGAAAAATTGTTGAAAAACTCGATGTAACCGATTGTGGAATTCGGTAGCTCCAAGTTCAGGTACAGGCAGTTGAGAGCCGACAATGTGTTCTAATTCGGGAATGACGTCAATAATTATTTGAGCATTTGGGCTTAATGCTGCCAAAAGGTTTTGTTTCCAATTGGCAATTTTTTCGGGGCTTTGTGTTAGTATCTGGTGAATTAAAGTTTGAAAAGCCTGGATTAAGGCTGCATAAGGAATATTTTTCTTAAACTGGTCAAACTTACCAGAAATAAAATATCCGCGTTGTCGGACTATGGGTTTGTGAATTTCATTAACAACACTGGTTTTACCAATTCCAGAGTAACCAGAAACTAGCATCATTTCTGTGCTACCAGTGGATACCCGACCAAATGCTTCTAGAAGCGATCGCACTTCCTGGATGCGTCCGTAGAGTTTTTGTGGAATCAAAAATTGACCGGAGCGATCTAACTCTCCCAGAGTAAATTCCGCAATTCTACCTTGGGATTGCAACTGATACAAACAAGTTTCTAAGTCTGCTTTTAAACCCAAAGCATTTTGATACCTATCTTCAGCAGCTTTTGCCATTAACTTCAACACAATCTCCGACACTGGTTTGGGGATTTCTGGGTCAACTTCGTGAGGTGGTGTTGGGTTTTTAGCTATATGGCAGTGTACCAATTCTAAAGCATCGGTAGTTTTAAACGGTAATTGACCCGTCAGCATTTCATAGAAAGTCACACCGAGAGAATAAAAATCCGTGCGGTAATCTACTGACCGATTCATTCTCGCCGTTTGCTCTGGTGAGATGTAAGCAAGTGTTCCTTCTAGTCTTTCGGGATTGGTAATGCAGGAATTTTCTTTAGCGAGTCGAGAAGCAATGCTGAAATCAATTAATTTGACTGTCAAGCTATCCGAATCTAAAAGGATATTTTGAGGGTTAATGTCTTTATGAATAATGTGGTTTTTATGTATTCCGTACAAAATATCAGCTAGTTGAATGGCAATGGAGAGAAATGGCAAAACTGGTAATTTACCTAAGGTTAATAATTTTTGAAAAGATATGCCCCAAAAATCCTCTAAAATTATTGCCGAATTGTTACCATAATGTTCCAAGCTGTATACTTTTGCTATTCCTTTGATATCCACTAGAGTCTGGAGAATTTTATATTCGTGGCGCAGCCTTGTAATCTCTTCTAAAGTTGGATATTCGGCATTGATAGTTTTGATAATTACTGTAGATAAATCTGACTCTCGGCGACCACGATAAATAGCGGTATCTATACCTTCATGCAGGCATTCGTTGAGTAAGTAACCGGGTAAAGAGATAGTCATTTTTTATTAATTTATATTACTAGTAGTAATTTTTTTTGCTAATTTTGAGGTAAGCATTCAGCGAGCCGCAGTCAGATAAGAGGAGTTTTTGGCTTTTGGAGTTGCGTAGACTGAACCAAGAGCGCGGTAATCATCAGTTATAACACTGATAATTTTCTTGCTTTAGCTGATAGTCTATTGCTCAAGGCTGAGTGCTTGTATTTTGGGCAGGTTGTAAATATAAGATTATAAATAAAAAATAAAGAACTAATGAAGAAAATACAGTTGTAATAAATTGCAAACAATGTTGGAGTTATAAATTGCCTAAATTTCAAAATAAATTAAGAAATAATCACCGTAGCTTATGCTTATAAAGGGAGGAAGATCCCACATTCAATTCCCTTTTGGTTCAAGTGACTCAAAATATGGGGAGCGAAATACCAGATATTCCTTGCTTAACAATTCTTAATTATTTGTAATATCATGTTTTGAGATAAAAGCAGCATCTATTTCAATTTGGAGATATCCTGGTTTAGACTCATTTTGAAAAGTGTGAATGCTTCCCATTCTTCTTGTCGAAGATAGCCAGGTCGATCGCGCTCTCATTATTTATGAATTAAAGCGTGAATTTTCTGATTTACAAATCGAATCAGTTATAGATGCAGAAAGCTTTTACCAAGCTTTAAAAAGAGGTAACTTTAGTTTGCTTATCACCGACTACCGCCTCCGATGGAGTGATGGGCTAACTGTTTTGAGAGAATTTAAGTCTCATTATCCCTATTGCCCGACTATCATGTTTACTGATAGCGGTAGTGAAGAAATAGCAGTAGAAGCGATGAAGGCAGGGCTTGATGATTATATTATCAAGTCTCCCAAACATTATGTGCGGTTGAGCGTTGCTGTTCGTTCGATTTTACAACGGGTGGAATCCGAGCAACGAGCTAATCGGTTAGAAACGCGACTACAAGGTTTATTAAATCAGTTAAATGTAGGCGTTTTTCGTTCAACGTTAAATGGTTATTTTTTAGAAGGAAATAGTGCATTTCTAAATTTGTTGGGTGTTAAATCTTTACAAGAAGCTCAAAATATGGAGCTACCCAAGGAAATACGTTTTCCCAGTCTGCTTGAGATACAAGGTGCAAATAGCAGTCGCGAAGTGGAGTTGCGCCGTGCAGATGGTCTTGTTATTTGGGTTTCTTTATGCCAAATAATTAATGTAACACAACCCGAACCTGTTGTAGAAGGGCTTCTAGAGGATATCAGCGATCGCAAGCAGTTACTTCACAGGGAACAAGTTTGCCGTGCCATTGCTGAAGCCCAAGAGCAGCGTTCTTCCTTTCTGGCTCAGGCAAGTAGTATCTTAGTTTCTTCTCTTGATTACCGCACAACTTTGGCAAGTGTAGCAGATCTGGCTATCCCTACTCTTGCTGATTGGTGCTTCATTGACATTATTGAAGAGAATGTCAAACCTTTCAGTCAACCAGTTGTTGCAGCAGTCGATCCTCAAAAGAAAGCATTGGTTCTGGAACTGAAGCGACGATACCCCACTCCTGTAGATGCTGATTATGGACCCCCGAAAGTGCTAAGAACGGGAAAACCAGAACTAGTCTCACATATCCCAGAATCAATTATCTTTTCTATTGCTCGGGATGAGGAACATCTTAGCCTGCTGCGCCAGTTGCAAGCTAAGTCTTACATGGTCGTACCATTGATAGTCCGCGATCGCAAACTCGGTACCATTGCCTTCAGTTCGGCACAACCGGGACGCCACTATACTCAAGCCGATTTAGAAATGGCGCTAGAGTTAGCTGATTTAGCGGCATTAGCTATTGATAATGCGCGGCTTTACCGCGAGTCTTGTGAAGCCAATCGAATTAAAGACGAGTTTCTTGCCATTGTCTCCCACGAGCTACGAACACCCCTTCACTCTATATTGGGTTGGGCAAATATGCTTCGTCACAAGAAATTAAGCGAAGCTACCACTGCTCAAGCGTTAGAAACTATTGAGCGCAATGCCCAACTTCAAAGAAAACTGATTGATGATATTCTTGATGTTTCAAGAATTGTTCAAGGTAAAATCCGCCTCAATCTGAATCCCGTTCATCTGGTCTCTATTATTAATTCCGCCGTCGCCGATATACGTCCCAGTGCTGAAGTGAAAGCAATTCGAGTTGAGACGATACTGGACTCCTGTGTTAGTAAGGTGATAGGCGATAGCGATCGCTTGCAGCAAATTGTCTGGAATCTACTAGCCAATGCTGTCAAATTTACTCCCCAAGGTGGTCGTGTGGAGGTACGCCTTGAACAAGTTAATTCTTCCGCTCGAATTGTAGTAAGCGATACAGGGCAAGGTATTAGTACTGATTTTCTCCCCTACGTTTTTGAGCGCTTCCGTCAAGGAAATGCCAAAACCACAAGGGCTCAAGGTGGTTTGGGGTTGGGCTTGGCGATCGTGCATCACCTAGTTGAAATGCATGGTGGAACTGTATACGCCGCTAGTGAAGGGGAAGGTCGAGGCGCAACTTTTACAGTTCAACTTCCATTGGAAAAAGAGCAACCAATGCGATCGCTAGAGCAAAAGCCAGTTGGGCTCAATGAGTTTCCATCCCTCAAAGGCTTGCAAATACTGATTGTTGATGATGATGCAGATGCGCTGCAATTAACTGCCTTTATTCTAGAACAGTGTCAGGTAAAGGTAACAAAAACGACATCAGCAAGAGAAGCGCTCGATCGGTTTTCGCAACTCCAACCAGACATTCTAATTAGTGACATTGGTATGCCTTATGAGGATGGTTATTGGTTAATTCGGCAAATAAGAAGTTTAGAAACCCACCACAAGCAGCAAATTCCCGCCATTGCTCTGACAGCTTATGCCAAAGAAGAGGAACAAATTAGGACTTTAGAGGCTGGGTTTCAAATGCATTTGCCAAAGCCAGTTAACCCTGCTGAGTTAGTATCCGTTGTTGCTCGTTTGGCTCAAGGAAATTTTGATTAGGTTCTCTGCGCCTAATGAGGTGACTCAACTTTCCGAATGCGGACAGCCGCATATTTAAGGGTAAAAGTTATCTTGATATGAGTAGCAAAGAAATTTTTTTAGATTGTGGCGATCGCACCCTTTTCACCTGCAGTCCAGTGTTTAAACTTGAGAAAGCGGTTCTAAGTCCGGTGTAAAACTCAAACGCTGACGTTCCTCAAAAAATATTTGCTGCATCCCTTGAATGTAGGGTTTCAACAAACCTTGCTGTTCGGAATCAGCACGGCTCATTATCTCATCTCCCAAGACTTGACACCATTTTTCTGTCAATTCCCACTGAATTCCTACACCTTGGACAACCATGATACATAAAGGAAGTAGTTCCTGTTTTATCGGTGCAGTACTTCTTTCCAATAAACAAAGCCAAAGATAGGCTTGGAACATATTGAGGTCGCGAAGACATGAGTGGGTAATTTCTGGATCGGTTAACTCTCCCCTACGACTGTAATATCCAGGTAATAATTCAATAAGCTGATAGTAAACAGCTCGAGCAATCTCCTCTGCTTTAGGTAACATTTGCTCAACAAGGGTTAACACGGGCGAACCCTGTTCGTACTTACCAGCAGCGTTACACACTCTTTGCCAAGGTACGGCAACTTGCTCTTCAACAAACTTAAGATAAGGAGCAAGCAGCACTTGTTCAGCAGTTGACAGCCTTTTTAAAATCAACTTGTTGCTGAAGTTTATCTGGGAAGTCATAAAACCAATTGCTCGCCAGTCTTTAGATGCTATATGTTGCTCTTGAAATACTATTAAGACTGGTTCCAATTCATATGCTATCTGTTCAATTTCTGCTATTCCCCATATAGGAACAACATTTTTCAGTTCGGCTATATGTAAAGCCTCATTTATAGAATGTTGTTGGTAAATTTTCAAGACTTTTCGGTATACGCGAAAAGCAAATTGAGTTATCCGCCTTGCTTCATTCAGATCTAGAATATTAGGAATGTAAGCGTAAAGATGTTTTGTTTGAAGCCATGCCATTTGGCAGTTAATATCTAATACGTTATCCTTTAACTTAGCAGTTGTTTCGATTCTACCCTGTGTTGAGTTAGCTTTGAGTAAATCGCTATATAAATTTGAATTTTCTCTGAAGGTAGGAAACAAATCAAGTGTAAAACGCTGCAACCACAATTTCAGCAAAGCTTCTACAGAATTAGTTTTTACAGCTTGAAAAGTTTGTAACATGAATTTAGCCTTTGCAATGTTTTTGTGAATCTGACAAATCGAAATATTGCAGTTTTTTATCGATTGTTAAATATATTTTAAAGTAACAAATATAACTATGAACAAAGGGTCTGATTTGTCTTTTATAACTTCTTTTATAAGAAAAGCTGTATACCTACTTTATCTGTACGTACAACGTCCTAGGTGTCTCTTTTATCAGAACAAATGTACTTTATTTTGACAAGGAGCTTGCCAAAGGATGATTGTTACAAACTGATTTGTTATTTTTCGTATTAACCTAAGATTATTTTGACCAACTACTGCTTTTGCGGTCTTAGACTACCTAAAAGCATGGGGTAAACACTGCCTACCGTTGAAAAATTGGTAATTTGAGAGGGAAAGAGATTAGCGGAAGAATAAGGACAAGCTCAAATCAGCTAGGCTTTTTGCATTGTAGATACAAAAATATCGCTACCGTAATTTACAAAAACTTTAACAGGAATCCGGAATAATTTACTGATTTTTACTGAGGTGCTGTGTTAGTCACCAGCTATAATAAAAAGTATAAATCTTACATATATGTTACTTGCAATGCAGTAAAAGTTTAAATAATTTTTTATTTATTGGGATGTAGGAATGGGTGAATTTGATATAAAATCTGTGTATTAAGCTACCATTTTCTGAAATATCATCATAATGGTGAGAACCCAGAGTCCAGGTTGAGGCTATACTGCTTTTACTTGGAAAGTACTTAGGTAGAACAACTAATGATTTAGAAGTCTGCTTCTAAGTCACAATTTGTCTTTAGACGGCGTTATAGAATAAGTTTCCTCTAGAGGAAAACTCTAGAGATACGTTATTCCATTGGAAACAGCAACAACTATCTTTACTAACTGCTAGCAAATTGCTTGAAGGTAGTCTCCGCTATTAAAAAGGGTTGCTCTTGTTAACCCCATCAATCAATTGTTATTAATGTTGCAATTTTGCCTACAGCTAATTGTTGGGGTTTTTACAGTTATAGTGGCAGAAAGCTCGCGAAAAAGCAGTGAGCGGGGGAATTATTTAGATATCCTCGCCTGCTAACCGTTAACTGGCAATCCCAATAAGTCACAAACGAGCAATTAAAACAAATTACAAAGGTTTTTACTGTTTCCAAAGCAACATTATTTTTGTGTTTTTTACTTTTAAGTAGCAGGGAGGAACAAAAGTATCTATGTTAACAAATTTCCAAATCGACCAATCCCTTACTTATCAACGACGGCAAAGGATAAAGGAAGACCAAAATTCGTTAACTTTATGATACAGACCTAGTGATATGTCATAATTTGGGCAAAAACCCTTTATTGCATATTATTAAGGGATGTAATTTGCTATGTTCTCATCCTTCAAATCCCTATTTAAAGATAATTGAGGTAAAATATGTCTTTCCTGTTTGGTAATAATATATAAAGTTTAAAAATGATATTGCATCCTTTGAAAATTCGTTATAGATTCTTATCATGTGGGCATAGACAGATCCTTTCATTTTACTCTCAACAAACTTCATATGTTTAAGTAAAATTACTTAACTAAGCAGTCCACGTCATTCAAGCATTACATAGTATTTGAGATATGTTTTTGTTTGGTAAAAAAGTCTCTTTAACGTTTAAACAAAACAACATATCATTTAAAAATAAATTTTATGTGGCTTTTGATATGAAAAAACAACAGCTTTGACTAACCATAAAGGTTGTTCCTACAAGCAATACTTTCAACTAAGCTGCCACAAAATGAGCAATTTAAGCTGTTGTCTCTGCTATCAAGCTCTAGTGGACTGTATTTGCTATTGAAGAAATCATCATTGTTATGATGAAAATAGCGGCAGTAAAAAGCGCATCTACTACTAAACCACTATTCCATCTACTAAACCAACGGAGTTGTTCTGGCAATGCATTTAGAAGACTTAGTATCAAGTGAAAACATAGAAACTGAAGCTTGGAAAGCATTAGAAAAGTCAATTCTCTACTATCAAGGACGTCCTGTAGGGACGGTAGCTGCCTATGACGCATCGGTTGAAGCACTAAATTACGACCAATGCTTTGTTCGAGATTTCGTATCTTCAGCGCTACTTTTTCTTATCAAAGGAAGAACAGATATTGTTCGGAATTTTTTAGTTGAAACCTTAAAGTTACAGCCAAAAGAACGGCAATTGAATGCTTACAAGCCAGGTCGTGGTTTAATGCCCGCTAGCTTTAAAGTTGTCTCCGAAAATGGAGAAGAATATTTAGAGCCTGACTTTGGTGAGCATGCGATCGCTCGAGTCACACCAGTTGATTCCTGCCTCTGGTGGATAATTCTATTGCGTGCTTATGTAGTTGCTACAAAAGATTTTTCTTTAGCCTATCAACCTGAATTCCAAAACGGTATCAGGATTGCTATGGAACTATGCTTAGCGACTAGGTTTGATATGTACCCAACGCTACTTGTTCCAGACGGTGCTTGTATGATTGACCGTCGTATGGGTATTTACGGTCATCCTTTGGAAATTCAAGCTCTATTTTTTGCTGCACTGCGTGCAGCCAGAGAACTGCTGATTTGTCAGGGTAATGAGGATATTGTGGAAGCGATTGATAACCGCTTACCACTTCTGCGGGTTCATATTCGCCAGCATTATTGGATGGATTTGAACCGCTTGAACAAAATATATCGTTTCAAGAGTGAAGAGTATGGCAAATCAGCTGTGAATCTCTTCAATATATATGCTGATTCTCTGCCCTACTATGAGTTGGACAAGTGGTTGCCAAGAAAAGGAGGTTATCTTGCTGGTAATGTTGGTCCGTCTCAGTTAGATACTCGCTTCTTTTCTCTGGGCAATCTTGTAGCTGTTATCTCGGATTTGGCTAATGAAGAACAGTCACAAGCCATTATGACTCTCATCGACGAACGGTGGGATGATTTAGTTGGGGATATGCCCATGAAAATTTGTTTCCCAGCTTTGAAGGACGAAGAGTATAAAATTGTTACTGGATCTGACCCCAAGAATATACCTTGGTCTTATCATAATGGGGGTAGTTGGCCCGTTTTATTGTGGTTGTTGTCAGCAGCTGCTATGAAGACCAATAGACCGGAACTAGCACTTAGAGCTATTGATATTGCACAAGCACGTTTGCATCATGATGAATGGCCTGAATATTACGACGGTAAGAAGGGTCGATTGATGGGCAAACAAGCGAGAAAATATCAAACTTGGACAATTGCTGGGTTCTTGTTAGCAAAAGAATTGTTGCGGAACCCCTCACTTTTACCACTGGTAACTTTTGCTCCATTCTCTGTAGAACCTGCTTCTAGAGCTTGTGAGTTTGAACTCGTTCAGGTTGATACCATGATGCTTGGATAAAAATTAGACTGTATCAACATAATACGGTTTACACAAGACTACAAACCTATTTATGTAGAGACGCGCCATGGCGCGTCTTTCTTTCGCCATAGCTTGACCCGGATATACCCAGTAGAATAGACAAATATCCGCATTCCTCTGCGTTCATCTGCAGTTACAATCCAATATGGTTTCGTCAACACCCCCCCGTCAATTAGCTTTCATTGCCCTACGAGATATTCACAAGGGGGCCTATGTTGATGTAGCCCTAGACCGTGTTTTGCAAAAAGTTAATTTAACTCATGTCGAATCTCCTGCGGATACGCTACGCGATCGCCGTCTTGTAACAGAATTAGTGTATGGCTGCACTCGCAGACAGCGCACCCTTGATGCTATTATCAACCAACTGGGTAAAAAGCAAGCCTACCAGCAGCCAAAAGACCTCCGTACTATTTTGCATTTAGGTTTGTATCAGTTACGCTATCAAGAACGGATTCCTGTCAGTGCGGCTGTTAACACTACGGTTCAGCTAGCAAAAGAAAATGGGTTCTCCAAGCTCACAGGTGTGGTCAATGGTCTCCTGCGACAGTATGTCAGAATGGGAGGGGAAGAAGCAGACGGCGGAACCGGGGGACACGAGGACTCAGAGAGAAATTCCCAATTCCCTTTGAAATTGCCTGAAAACCCGGTGGAACGCTTGGGTATTTTACACAGTTTTCCTGACTGGATAATTCAAGTGTGGGTAGAACAGTTCGGTTTGGCGGAAACCGAAAAATTGTGTGTGTGGATGAACAAAACTCCAGCAATTGATTTGCGGGTCAACCTACTGCGTACTTCAGTCGCAGAAGTGGAAGCAGCTTTACAATCTGCTGGTATTTCATTTGAACACGTTCCTCACCTACCGCAAGCGATACGATTGCTTGGTAACGCAGGTCCGATTCAAAATTTGCCCGGTTATGACCAAGGTTGGTGGACTGTACAAGATAGTAGCGCCCAACTGGTGAGTCACTTACTCGACCCGCAACCAGGTGAGACTATCGTGGATGCTTGTGCTGCACCTGGTGGGAAAACAACTCATATTGCAGAGTTAATTGGGGATGAAGGGAAAATTTTGGCTTGCGATAAGCTGGGTACAGCTTGCGCTAAGAGCGATCGCACTCCATCTCGTCTCAAAAAACTTCAAGAAAATATTCAACGCCTTTGTTTGCAATCCATTCAAATTCACATTGGGGATAGCCGTAATTTTCCCGAGCTTAAAGACACTGCTCATCGAGTGTTACTAGATGCCCCTTGTTCTGGGTTGGGAACGTTGCACCGTCATGCAGATGCTCGTTGGCGGCAAACACCGCAAACAGTTGCAGAACTTTCTATGTTGCAAAAGCAATTGTTATCACATACATCAACTTTTGTCAAGCTTAATGGTGTACTCGTTTATTCCACCTGTACCTTACATCCGAAAGAAAATGAAGATGCGATCGAGTCATTTCTAGCAGAGCATCCAAATTGGGAAATTGAGCCTCCTGGTGTTGATTCCTTTGCTCGTGCTTACTCGACTCCAGAAGGTTGGATGAAAGTTTTGCCCCATCAACACGATATGGATGGCTTTTTTATGGTGCGCTTAAGAAAAATCAGAAATTAAGTCGGTCGGTACAAATGAAGTTAACAGGTTTTGGTCGTCCTTCGTCATTTGTCATTTGTAATGGTTATGAGGATTTTTACATTCTTTAATATAACTGCTTTTATTTCCGCCAACCTAGTTAAGCGACAATAAGTAGATTAAACTACCGGAGGACTTACCCTATGGTTGGTAATTCTAGGAGCGTGAACCAGTTGGTAAAAATCTTAATTGGGGCAGCTTGGATTGATGGCAGAATTCAGCCAGAAGAGCGGCAATATCTTCGTAAAGTAGCACAAGACAAGGGAGTCGCTCACGATCCAGAAATCCAGCCTTGGTTGTACGAGTTGGTCGCCGTACAACCAGAACAGTTTTACGAGTGGGTGAAAGAGTATCTAGGAGATAATCCCAGTCAGGAACAGTGCCAAAGTTTAATTGAAGCAATTGGTGGCTTAATTTACAGTGACGGTGAAGTGGCAGCAGAAGAAGCAAAACTGTTGACAAAATTACAAGGAATATCGGAAGCAAGCGATTCAACCCAACCCCGATACAATGCCATTCTCAAACAAATTCAAAAGCTTTATCGCCGTTGGGTTGAGGTTCAGAACTAAAAAATATGTCATTTGTCATTTGTCATCCGTCATTTGTGAAATGTGAATGACTCATGACCAATGACTAATGACTGATTATGATTTTGGCTCGCCCAAACCTGGAGTTGGGTCTTTATCCACTTTAGGTACAAAAGTTGGGCGCTCTTTACTTTCCCAACCTACTGGGCGCTTGGAGTTGTACCAAGCAATTGAACCAATTGTCACAGCAGCAATAAAGCCAATGACGTAAACTGCAGTAAAAGCCCAAGGAAATTGATATGGGTCTTTTGCTTCTGCTGCTGCTTGCGCTGCTGTTTCTAGTAAAAAATACATGAGTATACCCTCCTAACCTAAGCAAGACTACTTATTAAGACCCTATAAAAAGAGATTATCATCAACGTATTCTCTATAGAACTTATCCAAGGTAATACATTTGCATTTGGAGAGAGGGGGAGACAACAAAGAATTTACTCCCTTGTCTAAGCTAATATGCATAGAACTTGCACCTTCTTTGTGGGAGGGGGTGTGCGGCATAGCCCTACCTACGATCGCGATAAGATTTTTGGGCTTTGATTTTTGCAATAAGGTGATGGTGCAAGATATGAGTGATGCGATCGTCAAAGCGTCTTTTGTCGATTGTGTTGTCAATAACGAAAGACGCTTTGACAAATGACGAGCCTCAAAAGTTAGTATGCAACGTCAAAGTTTAATCTAAGGGCTGGTTTGAGAACCAGGTGTTGTGGGTCTGAGTCTTTCTCTCCAAGAACGTTTTGGAGAAGAAGATTCTGAAGAATTATCTGTATTGGGAGTGTACTGTCGCCGAAACCTTGTGGAAGAATCAGAATCTCCTCCTCTGTATCGCCGCCGGGAACGAGGCTCATTAGAGTTTGACTGTTCTACACGATAGCGACGGCGATAGCGCCTCCTTGGTGTAGTTGTTTCTTCCTCTTGTTGTTGCTGGTAATAACGGCGGTTGCGTCTTGGGGTGTACTCTTGTGGCTGCTGCTCCTCTTGATAATAACGTCTCCGATATCTACGTCTTCTATATGTACGTTCTCGATCGCTATCATCAGAACTAGCTTCTTGATTGCGCCTGTAAGATCTACGAGAGGTATCCTCATCATAATTGTTATTATATGAGGACGCAGCACGATTAATAATTCGTCTGGCTTTAACAGGTGCTGCTTTGATACTGCTTTTGCGACCTGCTAGCTTGGGTAGTGTCGGAAACTTCTCAACGGGTATTTTATCTACCACCTGTTCCATAAATTCATGCCAGGTGTAAGCAGCGCTTCCACTACTACCCCAAGTGGGTTTGTTATCGTCATTTCCCAACCAAACACCCGTAACCAATTGAGGAATATAGCCAATAAACCATAAATCGCGGGCTTGGTCAGTTGTACCTGTTTTACCTGCTACAGGTCTACCTATTTGAGCAGCACGACCAGTGCCTGATTCTACAACACTACGTAGCATCCATGTCATGATAGCAGCACTTTCAGCATCAAGAGCACGTTGTGGCTTAAAACCTGCAGACCAAATTACCTTTCCCTGACGGTTGAGAATGCGGGTAATGCCATGAGGTTCTGCGTGCAACCCTTGAGTGGCAAAGGTACCATAAGCACTGGTTAATTCGGATAGCATCCGTTTATGTACAAACTTCTGTACATATATTCTAAATTGTCAATCATCCTAGTGACAACTTTCCAAAAAAGAATCTGTCATTGACCGAAGATTTAAAATTGGAGATGTAGCAAAATCTGCTCTGTAACAAGACACAATTTTTGAGACCAACACTTCCTCTTACCTCTGTGTTCTCTGCGCCTCTATAGTTAAAGAGTAATTTATGTAACCATACAGACGTAGAAAGCACAGAGAGAAGAATAGAGGTGCGATAAGCGAAGCATTAAACGAAGCCGTATTGCAGGACTGAGGATGATATGAGCGAGCTAACCACAAGATTGTGGTTTACCAAGACTTTACAAGTTAAACAATTGTGAGCGTTATCTTAAAAAACCAAACTAGAAGCTAGGTAAAAAATCAGACTGGCGTAGTATATTATTATCTAATCCTCCGCCTTCTACCCAGCAATGTGAAAAAAATCCTGATTTTGTCAGCTAATCCAACAGACACAACCAAGTTGCGCTTAGATGAGGAAGTGCGGGAAATTCAAGCAGGGTTGGAACGAGCCAAAAAACGCGAGCAATTTGAAATTATTTGTAAATGGGCAGTACGTCCTGACGATTTGCGTCGTGCATTACTAGACCACGAACCACATATAGTACACTTTTCCTGTCACGGTACGGGAACTGACGGCATAGCCATTGAGGATAACTCAGGAGAAACGCAGCTGGTGAGTACTGATGCACTGGCACGGTTATTTAAGTTGTTTAAAGGAAAAATTGAGTGCGTGTTGCTCAACGCTTGCTATTCAGAAGTACAAGCCAAGGCGATTTATCAGCACGTGGACTATGTGGTAGGCATGAGTCTAGCACTGGGGGATAGGGCAGCGATTGAGTTTGTCATTGGGTTCTATGATGCCCTAGGTGCAGGCAGAACCATAGAAGATGCTTACGAATTTGGTTGTACCTCCATCGATTTGGAAGGAATTTCAGAATCTTCAACCCCTGTTTTAAAAACTCGGAGGAAAACCAGGGCTGTATCCGTTAGTAACAAGAAAGTTCCTCAAGATAATTTATCAGGACAAGAAACAGACACCCGTGGATATCAGAAGTCATCTACAAAAGTGACGCCCGGTGTATCTTTAGAAGAACCACAAGGTGGTCAAGTCCCCCTAGAATCTGCCTTTTACGTTGAACGTCCACCCATTGAAGCTGACTGTTACGAAACTATTCTCAGACCTGGTGCATTGATTCGCATTAAAGCACCAAGGCAAATGGGTAAATCTTCCTTAATGACACGAATTTTACACTATGCAACAGAGCAAGGCTACCGAGCACTATCTTTAAACTTTCAAGAAGCAGATACAGAGTTTTTCAGTGATACAGACCAATTCTTACAATGGTTTTGTGCCAGTATCACCGACCGCTTAAATTTACCAGACAAACTTGAGGACTATTGGAAGGGTATTTTAGGTAGCAAGAATAAATGTACTAAATATTTCCAAGGATATTTGTTATCTGCATTCAATAGCCCCATTGTCTTGGGATTAGATGAAGTCGATGAAGTGTTTAAACATCCACAAATTGCAGCAGATTTCTTTGGGTTACTGCGTTCTTGGCACGAGCGATCGAAAAACGAGCCTACTTGGAAACAACTGCGGTTAATCATCGTACACTCAAAGGAAGTTTACATCCCACTCAATATCAATCAATCACCTTTCAATGTAGGATTGCCCATAGAACTAGCAGCTTTAACACAGACACAAGTGCAAGATTTAATGAATCGTCACGGGCTGAATTGGACTGCACAAGAAATCGCTCAACTGATGCAACTTGTAGGAGGTCATCCTTATTTGGTACGTATAGGTTTGTATCAAATTGCTCGGAACAGAATGGCTTTAGAAAAGCTCCAGCAAGTTGCGCCTACTGAAGAAGGTCCATACAGCGACCACCTACGCCGCCATCTGCTCAACTTGCAAGAAGATGAACAATTACTCCAAGCAGCTAAACAAGTATTTGCCGCTAATGATTCTGTCAATATTGGCACAACAGAGGCATTTAAACTCCGCAGCATGGGGGTAGTCAAATTTCACGGGAACGAGGTGATACCATTATGTGACTTATATCAAAAGTATTTTTGCGATCGCTTAAGACTCAAAACTTAATACCTTGTTGCACTTTAGCGCAAAAGGTTCGTAGTTGCGCTGTCTTCGCCACAACCAACACTGCGTAGCGTTAATTTGGAAAATTAGTATAACTCCAAAATCCCAAATTGGTATGACACAATACCATTATCAAGTGGGAGGAAGCCTCCCTCAAGACGCACCCACCTACGTAACTCGCCAAGCAGACCAGGACATTTACGAAAGTTTAAAGGCGGGAGAATTTTGTTACGTACTCAACTCCCGACAAATGGGCAAATCCAGCTTGCGAGTACGGGTGATGGATCGATTGCAAAAAGAAGGCATTGCTTGCGCTGCCATTGATATAAGTGTTGTAGATGCAACACCAGAGCAATGGTATGCAGGAGTCATTGATAGCATAGCCAGCAGTTTTTATTTATACGAATTTCATATAGATGATTGGTGGGAGAGCCATTCTTTACTACCCCTACCCCAGCGCTTCAGTAAATTTCTTCAAGAAATATTACTAGAATCTATTGATACTAATATTGTTATTTTTATTGATGAAATTGACAGTATCCTCAGTTTAAAGTTCAACACCAATGACTTCTTTGCCATCATTCGCGAATGTTACAATCGACGAGCAGACCAACCAGACTATCGCCGCCTCACGTTTGCAATCTTAGGTGTCACAACACCAAGAGATTTGATACAAGATAGACAACGAACACCCTTTAACATCGGACGAGCAATTGATTTAACGGGATTTCAACCACAAGAAGCAGAACCCCTAGCACGGGGACTTGTAGCTGTAGGCGATTCCCAAGCCTTGATGCAATCTATACTTAATTGGACGGGAGGACAACCCTTCCTCACCCAAAAGGTTTGTAAACTGGTAGTTCAATCTGTTCCACACTCCTCAATTACAGAGTGGATAGAACAACTGGTACGAAAGCAGATTATTGAGAATTGGGAAGCACAAGATGAACCAGAACACCTGAAAACAATTCGCGATCGCTTACTACTGACTGGAGAAAAACGCAGTGGAAGATTGCTAGGCCTATGTCAACAAATTTTACAGCATCAAGAAGTCACAGCCGATGATAGCCCCGAACAAATAGAACTGCGGTTAACAGGATTAGTGGTGAAACGCTCAGGCAAACTGCGGATTTACAACCGCATTTATCAAGAGGTGTTTAACCGAGAATGGTGCGAACAGCAATTAGGAAAACTGCGTCCTTATGCTGAAGCAATCTATGCCTGGGTTGCTTCCAAAAGGCAAGATGAATCGCGTCTCCTGCGAGGTCAAACTCTGCGAGATGCTCAAACATGGGCAACAGGTAAAAGCTTGAGTGATGTAGATTATCAATTTTTAGCTGCCAGTCAGGAGTTAGAACAGCGTGATGTGCAAAAGCTTTTAGAAGTTACGCTTGCAAATTTAGAACTGGCAAAACAGCAACAACAGCAAGCGCAGAGGTTTTTAGAAGAAGCAGAAACAGCTCGTAAAATTGCTCTCACAGCTACGCGATTAGAACAAGCAGGTGCAGCAGCATTGCGACAGTTTTCTCTATCCAGGCAAATCGAAGGTCTTTTGCAAGCAATGCGGGCTACTCAAGAATTGAAAAGTCTGGTTAAAAATAAAGCATCTCTAGCCAATTATCCTGCTTACAGCCCGTTATTTGCTTTACAAAGCATTCTATTTAATATTCGCGAACAAAATCAATTTGAGGGTCATGAACTTTGGGTATGGAGTGTGAGTTTCAGCCCGGATGGCAAAACTTTAGCTTCCGCCAGTGATGACAACACCATCAAACTGTGGAATCTCGACACCAAAACCGAAATCACCACTCTTAGCGGTCATAGCTATTGGGTATTAAGTGTGAGTTTCAGCCCGGATGGCAAAACTTTAGCTTCCGCCAGTCCAGACAAGACCATCAAACTGTGGAATCTCGACACTGGGACAGAAATTACCACTCTCAGCGCTCATAGCAAAGCAGTCACCACAGTTCTATTCAGCCCTGATGGACAAACCCTTGTTTCTGTCGGTACAGATACAGTTATAGAAATTATTCTATGGAGTTTGAACCTAGATGATTTGTTAGCGAAGGGTTGCAATTGGCTCAAAGGTTATTTTGCCAGCCGTCCCGATAAACGGCGTGAGTTATGCCCCGATAATAAGGTTTTGTGGAATATACAGCATTTTTCAGGTAAATGAAGTACGTAGGGGCGCGGCGGCCTTGCGCCCTTACAACTGTGTGTATTGCAATGTATTGCAATGTATTGCAATACACACAGACGTTTCCAACAGCACGTCAGATAGATATGGTTTGATGGTGTAATTATGGTGTATAATTGCATCACAAGTTTAAGGAAAAGATTATGCCCCGTCAAAGCATTTCACTTACACCCCCGAATGATGCCTGGTTAAAAGCACAAGTGGAGAGTCAGGAATATGCCAGTAAAAGTGATGTGGTGAACGACCTGATACGTAAGGCTCGTGCCAAACAAGAGAAAGTTGAAGAAATCCGCCTCAAGCTAATTCAAGCAGAGCAAAGCGGCTTTATTACCCCTGACCGTCAGGAAATTCTGGCAGAATTTAAGAAAGTATTGGATTCTAATGGCTAATTACAGATTGACGCAAGCGGCTAAGGAAGACTTGCGGTAAATTTATTTTTATGGCTTAGAGACATGGGGCGAAGCAGCCGCAGACCAATACTATAATGACCTTTTTGACCGCTTTGAGCAGATAGCTGCACAGCCCTATTTATACCCCTCTGTTGATTTTATCCGCAAAGGCTATCGCCGCAGCGTATGTGGTGTGAATAGCATCTATTACCGTATTGAAAACGATGTGGTTGAAATCATGGCAATCCTTAGAAGCCAAGATACTGACATAGAGCTTGAATTTTAAAATTCTATTCGCTTCGATTATTCTCTGTCTAGAATGACAAAAGCTGTTAAGTGGCGATCGCCCCTTGTGGATGTAAAGAAACCTTGCGATTTCTTAAGAGAGGGTTAAGATTTAACTCAAATCCAGATAAAACATCTTCTCCTGAAAGCAGCGTTGGCGATTCGGCTTTAGCCGTTACGCTTCGCGTATCGCAACACTTCAACAAATTGTCCTGCACGGTATACTTCTACGTGTTGCTGTTGCGGATTAATCCCTACATTACTTTATGCCTTGAGCATACAGCCAACCATGTGCCATATATGGGTTAGCTTCAAAGGATACATCTTTAAACCCAGCAGTAGTGAGCATTTGTATCATGTCTGCGCCAGAGTAAAGGGGCGTGTCTAATTTAGCAGCTACGGCTAAATTTTCCTGCACTTTCATGGATTCCTGACTGAACTCCATAGAAATTGCTATTCGCCCGCCTGGTTTCAACACCCGTCGCACTTCTTGCAAACAAGCAATCGGATCTGACCAAAAGTAAAAAGTTTCAATGGCACAAACCTTTCGCGTATCGCAACACTTCGACAGATTGTCCTGCACGGTATACTTCTACTTGTTGCTGTTGGGGATTAATCAGCCAGCCCAGCTGTACTCCATTGTCCATATATTCCTGCATCTTAGTTTGCAGTGTTTCTAACACATCACTACTTGAGCGCAATTCCACCACAAAATCTGGTGCTATGGGCGAGAATTCGTAACGTTGCTGTTCTTCCGAAAGACTATTCCATCGCTCATTTCTAATCCAAGCAGCATCAGGCGAGCGAATCGCGCCGTTAGGTAAGGTGAAACCAGCAGAAGAATCGAAGACAACACCCAATCCTGTGCGATCGTTCCAATTCCACAATTGTGCTGTCAGTCCAGAGTTTTGTCTTCCCTTACTCGAGTAAGTGGGTGACATAGCAATGACTTCTCCAGTAGCGGTTAACTCCAAGCGCAAGTCTTGATTGGCTTGGCAAATCTCCCAAAATTTTTCATGGGTAATGCGAGGAATTTTGAGTGCTAGAGTAGTCATAGTTCCTTATCTTCCTCTGTATGCCTTAGGATTAGGAGTGGTGTACAAATATCCTTAGCATAGCTTACTAAACGTTAAGAAGTGAATGTGCGCCATAGCCCTACCTACAAAAATCGGTAACTTTAAAGCGGAAAAGGAGTAGTCTTACAATTGGTAAAGAAAACAAGATTCATCACAAAATATGGTTCAAATTATTCAAGGCAAAGATGTTACTATCGCCGCTCTCGTAGAGAAATTTAATTTACAACGTTCACAAGATGAACAATTCTTCCGAGAGTGGCAAGATAATCTACCAGAATTAAGCGAAGCTGACAAGCAAACTCTAATTGAAGTCAAAGCAGACTATCTCCATCTTTCTCAATACACCATTTTAGAACCCGTTGTCAAAATGGTGGTACTATCACCACTCTTGCGCCTTGCAGGTTTTTACACTTCCCCTTTCTACATTGCTTCAGAGCAAGAAGTTGAAATCTCTTCAGAAGACCAAGGAACAATTATTAGAGGACGTATTGATATCTTGGTTTTTCAACCTCCATTCTGGGTTCTTGTTATCGAAGCAAAACGAGCAGAATATTCCTTAGTACCAGCAATTCCACAAGCATTGGCTTATATGCTAACTAATTTAACTCCAGAAAAACCTGCTTTTGGATTTGTAACAAATGGCAGTGAGTTTAGATTTATTAAACTTGTACAAGCACAAACTCCTCAATATGCTCTATCCGATTTGTTTGCTTTAGATAGCCGTGATGATATAAGTAATGTTGTAAAAATATTAAAGCGTTTAGCTCAACTTGTCTCTGAAAAATAAATTTTTTAAAATTATATGGAAATCATGAATGGTGGTGTTGGGTTTCGTTCCTCAACCCAACCTACGTTGGATGGTAATAAATGAATGGTGGTGTTGGGTTTTGTTCCTCAACCCAATTGACGTTGGATGGTAACAAATGAATGGTGGTGTTGGGTTTTGTTCCTCAACCCAACATACATTGAGTGATGAAATATTTACAAATGACTAATGACAAATGACCAATAACAATTCTGAGTGGTTAACTTTAATTGTGCTGGTCTACTTATGCATAAGCCTACTGTTGATATCTAGTCAAAGTTACAGTACTAGAGCGCGGTCTTGTCACTTTCACATCAGGTTTTACGTGAAGTTTAAGAGTGATAGATGAGAGTTGGGGGTACTTAACAAGTAATATTTTAGCTAATTCTTTGTTGATAATTTCCCAATAATCGGTTTCATTGGGATAATTCTGTAAAAACTGTTTTATGTCTTGCTCCAGTTTGAGAAAATCTGGATACTGACCATTCTCTATTTTTTTAACATACTGGTAGTGAACATTAATATTTATGTTATGGACAAATCCATGATGAAAAATTCTATGATTTTCTAACTGAAATTCAAAATCCTCTTTCATCTCTCCAAGGTTAACCTTAAGCCCTAACTTTGGTTGAAATCTAATTTCCTGTAAATAGTCTGTTGTCAAGTTAGAGAAAATTATAATATTGCGGAAAAAACTAACTATTCCAAAATCTAACATTGTTCTTCTTCCCAAAGTAGTCATAATTCTTGTAGAATCAATTTCTAAATATAGAAATATTGACTCGTGATACAGATTTGAGAATTTGAGTTTGGGCTAAAAGCTTTGTATTTAAAGCCTTTCAGGCATTGCAAGCAATGCAGCAGTTGCATTCGCTCCTGGGGGGATTGAAATGCTAAAAGCTTTATAGTTCAAGTATTTTAGCCATGACAAGCAATACTGTATTAAGTATATTGTATAATCAAGAACAATGTTATCAGTAGTTAACTTTTCTTATCATTATCTATGATTGCAATAAAATCAATAAACGTTTATTACAAAAGGTAAGTTCTCAAAAGAAACTCATACTCGTTCTAAGTTTAAGTAAGACTCAGATAGAGGTATCCCATGAAAGCAGCAGTTATCCGCCAATACGGTTCTCCTGAAGTTTTGCAGTATGAAGAAGTGGAACGACCAAAGATTCAACCTACAGAATTACTCGTTAAAGCCCGCGCCTCTTGCGTCAATCCCGTTGATTGGAAAATCCGCCAGGGGATGTTGAAGTTTATTACGGGAAGTAATTTCCCCATCATTTTGGGATTTGACTTGTCAGGCGATGTTGTAGAAGTTGGTTCCCAAGTTAAACTTTTTAAGCCGGGGGATGCAATTTACGGAAATGTTGGTTTAAAAGGCGGGGCTTATGCAGAATTTACAGCGGTTCCTGAAACTAGTGTTGCACTCAAACCAACTAATATGACCTATGAGGAAGCTGCTGCGGTACCTGTCGCAGGGCTGACGGCTTTGCAATCGTTACGAGATTTGGGCAATATCCAATCGGGACAATCTGTCTTGATTAATGGTGCTTCTGGTGGTGTTGGAACTTATGCTGTGCAAATTGCTAAGGCTTTGGGTGCAGAAGTTACAGGTGTTTGCAGTACAAAAAACGTAGATTTGGTAAAGTCTTTAGGAGCAGACCGAATTATTGACTATACGCAACAAGATTTTACTCAGGATACTACACGGTACGATATTATTTTAGACGCTGTTGCCAAGCAGTCATTTTCTAGCTGTCAAAAAGTTCTCAAACCAAATGGAACTTATGTGACTACAGTTCCTAGCTTTGAGAGTGTAGTACAAAATATCTTGACTTTCATCCTTCCCGGTCAAAAAGCTAGGAATGTTTTGGCGGTACCCAAAACTCAAGATTTAGCTTACCTCAAGGAATTGAGCGAGGCGGGGAAACTCAAAACTGTTATCGATCGCACCTATCCCTTACAAGAAATAGTGGCCGCTCATACATATAGTGAAAGTGGGCGTGTCGCAGGCAAAATTGCAATCTCAATCTCATAGCTTATCTCACATCAGTGGTGAGTTGTACTTCTACTAACAACTCACCACTATCTACTATCCACTATCAATTTGTTATAATACAAGTCCCGGTCATTCATGTTAATCAAACTACATTTGTTATTACCTAAATTCGTATCTATACCTACAGACAAACAACCATCCAATAGAATAGAGGGACTTGTTTTTTATCGCTGAAAAGAATAAAATAGAAAAAAGTAATAGGGTATACAGAACTCTCCATTTAACCCGATTCAACTCAGGTTTGAGTACAGGTGAGTATCTGTTAATTTATGCAAAAAAATCTTGCCTAAATGCGAGCAAAGTCTTACAGGCAGGAAGATTCCTATCGAGTACAGAAATACTTATTCCCCTCCCCCATAAATACCAGCACCCCTGTCCTGAAAATACCAGCACCCCCACCCCATCAAGAATTTAAAGTCTACTTTAAATGCAGCTTTGGGGTGTCTGAGTACAACCTTAATTAATCCAATAAATACAATCAGCATCAACTGGATAACCATTTTTAGAGCCATCTGATATAAGCAGAAAACATAACCGCATGCGGCTCTTCTCACCAAACAGTACCGATGCAACAGTCACTAGACCATATCCACAACTCAAAAACTGCAAGAACGACGCATTTTGCGATCGCTAACTTACTGAAAGCAATGCTTTCTCATGTTTTTTCTGATGCAATATTAATGGATTTTCACATCATATTTGAGCGAGACCCAGCAGCGCGTAACTGGCTGGAAGTGCTGTTTTGCTATCCAGGATTGCACGCACTTTGCTTGCACCGTATTGCTCATTGGTTGCACCGTCACAACGTAACTTTTCTCCCCCGGTTTATCTCTCACTTGGGAAGGTTTTTAACGGGAATTGAAATTCACCCAGGTGCAAAGATAGGCAAAGGCGTGTTTATTGACCACGGGATGGGGGTTGTGATTGGAGAAACTGCCATCGTAGGAGACTACGCTCTGATTTACCAAGGTGTCACCCTTGGTGGAACGGGAAAAGAAACTGGTAAGCGCCATCCCACTGTGGGTAAAAGCGTTGTTGTGGGAGCAGGTGCAAAAGTTTTGGGTAATATTCAGATTGGCGATCGCGTCCGTATAGGCGCAGGTTCAGTTGTATTGCGAGATGTCCCTTCAGATTCCACAGTCGTGGGCATTCCGGGTCGAATTATTTCTCACAAGCAAGACGAACGCCTTTCTCCCCTCGAACACGGAAAATTACCCGACATCGAAGCTCGTATGATTCGCTCTTTGATAGAACGGATTGAGCAACTCGAACAAAGGCTGCAAACTCTCAAAAATGAAGTAAAGGAAAAAGAACTGGTAACAAAGGAATATTAACTATGTTGCAACCCTGTAGAGAGCAAGGCGAGCATATCGTACAGATTCCTGTAGGCGATCGCTGGCGAATTTATCACCGCTTGCAAGAATTGATGATTCCCTGTTGGTGTCCCCCCGATGGTTCTCTGCGGGTAAAGATTGATGGATGTCTGACGGCAATTCTTGTTCGCAGTACTGTATTTCAATTGATGGCAAGTCGCCAAGAATTAATTGATTGGCTAGAGCAATGTTGGCAGTTTTGAACTTTCTTCAGCAAGCGGTGAATGCTTATGGCTTAGCCTTATAAATTTTAACAGGGGTCTTCTTAAATTCATCCGCAATCCACTCAAGGTTATATGCATTTAGTTTAGTTAATAATAACTGTTTGTTGTTAACTTATAACTGATACAAGGTGTGTTTCTTATTTTTTTATTTTTTGAGAATTCAAAGATGAATTATCACGGCAATACACCATTTATCACTTTTTTAGAAGAAGAACTTGCACTGCCCGCTCAAGATATTGCGATCGCCCTAAGAAAACACAAGCTAGATAACGCACCATTATCGATGCTGCTTTGGCAATATGGGTTGGTCGATATAGAACAGCTAGAACGGATTTTGGATTGGCTGGAAGAACATCAATAGATAAACAAGATTGTAGTAATAACAACTGCAACTTATTCTGCAAGGCGATACAAAAGAGGGAGGATGTCATTATGATTTCTAGTTTAATCGCTGGATTCAGCTTATTAATTTTATCTGGAGTTGCTAATACCTATATTAGCTATTTGCTTTTTGGTAACGAAGAGGCTCCTACAGATAAAAATAATGTGTAATTGTTACGCATTTATTGTTTGCTGTCATACAGAAAAATTATGAATTTTGAATGATGAATTATGAATAGTTTTGCTTTCATAATTCATCATTCAAAATTCATCATGACTAAAGAGGTTTTCAGCTGATGAACCAAATCCTAATTAATGACACAACATTGCGCGATGGCGAACAAGCAGCCGGAGTTGCCTTCAACTTACAAGAGAAAGTGGCGATCGCTAAATTTCTCGATGCCATTGGCGTTCAGGAGTTAGAAGTTGGTATCCCTGCAATGGGAGAGGAAGAAACACGAGCAATATCGGCAATTCGTAACTTAGATTTGCAAGCCGAACTCCTTGGCTGGAACCGTGCTGTCATCTCAGATATTGAAGCATCGATAGCTTGTGGTTTGAAACGAGTACACATTTCCGTACCCGTTTCAGGAATTCACATCACAACTAAATTCCAAGGTCAGTGGCGGGTAACACTGCAACAACTTAGAGACAGCATTAGCTTTGCTCTAGATAAAGGTCTTTGGGTAGCGGTCGGAGGAGAAGATTCTTCTAGAGCAGATGAAAACTTCCTCCTAGACGTAGCTAATTACGCCCAAGAATGGGGTGCATCGCGGTTTCGTTTCTGTGACACTGTTGGCGTTCTTGACCCCTTTACCACATATCGCAAAATCAAGCAACTGGTGATGGCATTGTGTATTCCTGTAGAGATACATACCCACAACGATTTTGGGTTGGCAACCGCTAATGCTCTTGCAGGAATCAAGGCTGGAGCCTTATCAGTGAACACAACCGTCAACGGGCTGGGAGAGCGAGCTGGAAATGCAGCATTAGAAGAAGTTGTCATGTCTCTCAAACGCATTTACGGCGTAGATTTGGGCATTGACACTCCTCGTTTGTTAGAACTATCTCGACTTGTTGCCCAGGCATCAGGTTCTACCGTACCGCCTTGGAAAGCAATAGTCGGTGAAAATACCTTTGCTCACGAAGCAGGTATCCATGCTCATGGCATCTTGCAAAACCCCTTAACTTACGAGCCATTTGCGCCAGAAGAAGTTGGGTGGGAACGGCGATTGGTTGTGGGCAAGCATTCAGGTAGACATTTGGTATCAAATATTTTACAAGAACACGGTATCTTCTTGAATTCAGAAGAGACTCAATCTGTATTGGCGGCAGTGCGACAAGAGTCGGTACAGAAAAAACGCAGCTTAACCGTGCAAGAACTGTTGAATTTAGCAAAGGAACAACAAAGGTACTCCCATGCAATTGGATGAACTGGAGCTAGGTCTTGAACCAGTCTTTGATATTGGAGATAAAGTTAGACTTCGCAAATTGATTAAAAATGACGGCACTTTTCCCGGACAAGAAATAGGAGCAATCCTCGCCAAGAAGGGAGATGTTGGCTATGTCGCAAGTGTAGGCACCTTCTTACAAAGGTCATACATCTACGCTGTTCATTTCCTCGAAACCACAGGGTACATTATTGGTTGTCGCAAAAACGAACTAGAACTTGTTGAGGAAAGCCCAGAAGACGCCTCTCCTGAAGGGGAATGAGGACGGTTGGTTGACTTAGTACATCCATAATATCACTAGAAAGCGGGAAAATTTATGAAAGTTATGCTGCGTCAGAATGCTGCCGGAACGTTAGTTGTCTATGTTGCTAAGAAAGACCTAGAGGAGGAAGTGGTTAAGCAAACAGAAGGAGCAGAAGGCACTATTTTCACTTTGGCAAATGGCTGGGAACTAGAGTTTTCCAATTTGCCAGATCCGCTTAAGTTACCTCAAACTGTAGAAGCTCGGCGCATCGCATAAACCGTCCTTGGTCATTAGTCCTTAGTCTTTAGTCTTTAGTCCTTTGTCACCACAGATGACAGATGACAAATGACAAATGACAAAGGACAACCCTAACAAGCCATTATCCCGTACTATAGTTGATACATTTTCTCTATAATATAATAGCAAGGTAATTAATAATCATTATATATCTTAAGGTAAAAATCCATCTATCAGGAGAAGGTTTCCGAAAACAGACAAATATTTGTAGACTTGTGGTGTCATGCCGATAAGAGAAGAGAGATTAGGTAGGCAGAATCATGAGTGACAACAAACTAGCATCACGTCTTTATCCAACCCGTATTGATATTCCTGCAGAAGCACGCTCCAAGATAGCTGCACTTCTTAACCAAACACTAGCAGCTACGACAGATTTGAAATCTCAAACCAAGCAAGCACACTGGAATGTCAAAGGCAGTGACTTCTACCAGTTACACGAATTGTTTGATGAGATCGCAACAGAGTTAGAAGAGTTCATTGATTTGTTTGCCGAACGTATCACTGCTTTGGGTGGATACGCTTGCGGTACTGTACGTATGGCGGCAGCTGGCTCCATACTGCCAGAGTATCCTACAGAGATTATCGCTGGAATGGAGCACGTCACTGCTTTGGCAGAGCGCTTCGCACCCTATGCCAAGCATCTTCGTGAAGCCATCGACAGCACCAACAATTTAGGCGATGCTGACACTGCTGACCTTTACACTGAAGTTTCCCGCACCATTGACAAGCGTCTCTGGTTCCTAGAAGCTCATTTGCAAGCTGCTGCAAACAATACAGGAAATGGTGCCCCAGCTACCTCTCAAAATCTGGATAAAGCTGCCGCTTCGATTAGGTAGACATTATTGGGCCAAAATAGTTCTATATTTTTCTAGGTAGGGCTTTTGCCCACCATGACTGAATCTCTAACAATTGCTCGGCTGGATTAAACATCAAATCCAGCTTTTTTGTGGAAGAAGGGAACAGGGAACCAACCGACTTAGTATCTTTTTGGTAAGTACGGCACTTTTGAGTGCGTACTTTTCATTTTAAATATACTTATTTTAAGATTGAGATAGTTGAAAATGAATTGCAAGAACAACATCAGTAACGACTAAATTATTGTAGACCAATACAAAAATTCATTGCTAATTACGGACTGCAAATTTTTAATTAGAGGTAAAACTTATGGCTATCAGTTCCAACACTCATCTTATTCACGATCGCAATGCACGGGGTCAAACTAAAATAGGCTGGTTAGATAGCCGCCACACATTTTCCTTTGGTAATTTTTACGATCCAAGTCGCATGGGATTTCGCGCTCTTCGAGTCATTAACGACGATCGCGTTGTTCCCGGTGCAGGTTTCCCAACCCACGGACACCGTGATATGGAAATCCTTACCTACGTTTTGGAAGGAGCAATAGAACATAAAGATAGTTTGGGAAATGGCTCAATCATACGTCCAGGTGAAGCCCAAATTATGAGCGCTGGAACTGGTATTATGCACAGTGAGTACAATGCTTCTAAAACAGAACCCGTTCACTTTCTGCAAATTTGGATTCTTCCTAACAAACAAGGTTTGCAACCAAGGTATGAACAAAAAGCTTTTCCCATTGAAGAAAAACGTGGAAAATTGCGTTTAATTGGTGCTAAAGACGGACGTGATGGTGCAGTCACTATTTACCAAGATGTTGACCTATACACATCTATTCTGGAACCAGGTGATGTTATCAACTATCACGTTAAACCCAGTCGTTATGCTTGGTTGCAACTTGCTCGAGGTGTAGCAACTTTAAATGGTGAAGAACTCAGAGCAGGGGATGGGGTACAGATTAGCGGAGAAGAACAACTGGCGATCGCCACTAACGCAGGTGCGGAAATCTTGCTCTTCGATCTAGGCTAATGTATCTGATTGAGATAGTCCAGTTATCTCGCAAAACTAAATTAACTCTTGTGGGACGGGCAAGATGCCCGTCCTAATTTTTAATCATTCTCAGTATAATCGCGTCATTTCTTATGTTTAATTGTTTGAAATAAAACTAAAAACTCCGATCGATGGTAAACTTCAGTAACCTGCAAATAGGTAAGTACAACGTTAACATTTAGCAACAACAGGTAGCAGTTTTGCAATACAACGGCAAAATTATCTCTGTCGTCATTTTTTCTGAAGTAGACAGCAGGTATTGCTATTATGCCATCGTTGCGCTCTCAAATAAACAGCAAAAAGTGGATTGCGATCGCTCTGTGTTTCTATGCCTTTATAGCAATTGGCATTGCCGAAGGAGGTTTAGGTGTCTTAATCCCCTCTATTCAGGAAACCTACAACTTAACTTCTGCTAACATCTCCCTACTTTTCCTCAGCCAAGTGACAGGCTATGTTTTTGCAGCACTAGCAAGCAGTATCTTGAGTAGCAGTCTGGGAATGGCGCGGATGTTGCTGCTAGCATCTGCAATTCTCACCACCGCCCTTGTAAGTTATGCCCTCAGCCCTTATTGGTGGTTGATGGTTGCTATGGGAACATTCCTCGGTTTGGGAATTGGTCTGATTGATGCTGGTATTAATAGCTATATTGCTAACGAACAACAGCAGGCTGATTTGATGGGGCTACTACACGCATTTTATGGTATTGGGGCTTTGTTAGGTCCGGCAGTGGCTACCACGCTTTTAGCATTTAACTTGCAATGGAGAAGTATTTACCTAGTTTTTGCAACTTTTGTCGGGATAATGGTAGCAGGAATGCTTTGGGCAGTTGTGTATAACTACAGACCTTTAAATAAGGGCGTACAGGTGACGGAAACGAATGCGATCGCCAATATACGTATAGCCCTGACAACTCCTGCCGTATTTCTAGCTGCAATGTTCTTATTTATTTATGTGGGTACGGAAGCTTCAGTTGGAAACTGGGCTTATAGCGTACAAAGTCTCAGCCGAGGCACACCAAAGTTGCTTGCAGGTTACAGCGTCAGTGGTTACTGGGTAGGGCTCACCCTGGGACGTGCGTTGACGGGACGTATCGTTAATCGGTTGGGCGCTGTTCGTACTCTTGATAACTCCTTACTACTGCTTGGGCTTGGTTTACTTGCTTGGTGGTTACTACCAAATCAATTGCTGAGTTTACCAGTCATTGGCTTTGCGTTAGCCTCAATGTTTCCGCTAACAATATGGTTGATGCCACAACGAGTACCAGCAGCTATAGTTCCTGCGGCAATTGGATTTATGACAAGTGTTGCAAGTTTGGGTGCAGCAACTATTCCCTCTGCTGTTGGTACTTTAGCAACGCGTTTTAGCTTGGAAATTATTCCAGTTTTGATGCTTCCTTTAGCAGTTATTATGGCGATTTTACACCGTTGGTTAGTACAACATCAGGTTAGTAATGCTTGAGCGTATGATGAAGGCTGGATTATCAATACTTTAGCTATTGCCGCAAGCAGGCTCACACCTGCGGACAAAGTCTGACTCTTTACTTACTTTAGGAGAATTGACAAATATGAGAAAGTGTTATAATTCGATTTAACTCAACATTTCTTCTTGAGTTTGCACTGACGAGCCTGATTTGTATGGGTTCTGCAACCTGACCAATTTTCAAGCATCAGAAAAATAAAATACTTAAGTAAAAGCAAGATTAGAACAATTTTCGCAAAAATAGAAAAGACATCAGGGCGATTTTCTAGGTAAGCTATTTGTAGCATTCATCTTTGGATAGATTAGACAACTGGAGGAAAAAAGTATACTTGGTTAGGCTACTATATACTTTTCAGACAAGCCTTATCCAAAGAGAATAATTTCCATATAGGATTAATTCTATTTGCTTCCAGTTAAATTCTTCTTAGGTGCCTGTAAGTCATGAAATTCCCTGAGCCACAAACTCATTTTGAAGATAATCTTCCAGAGACAGCCTTAGAAGAGCCACCTCGCAGACAGCGGCGGTGGCTTTGGTTATTGATAGCCCTAGTTGTACTAACAGGCGGAGGCTATGCTCTTTGGCGTTTCCTCGTGCCAGGACAAAGCCAGCCCTCGCCTGCAAATGCTCAACCGCCAGGGGTGCGAGTAAAGATATCCACAGTACAAACAGGTATAATTGAGGAGAGTTCGGAATTTGTTGCTAACTTGGAGTCACGCCGTTCAGTTAATCTCCAACCAAGAATTCAGGGTCAAGTAGCTCAGATATTTGTTAGATCGGGAGATACAATAGCAGCCGGAGCCCCAATCGTCCAGGTCGATGCTAGAGAGCAACAAGCATCAGTCACTAGTGTTGTAGCAGCAGCAGAGGTGGCTCGATCGCAAATGGAAAATGCTCGTGCAACTCTTCAATCCCTACAAGCAGAGCGGCTATCCAACATATCTGATGTGAAATTAAATCAAGAGGAATACAACAGGTATGCCAGGTTAGCAGCCGAAGGAGCGGAATCTCGGCAGGTACGAGATCGCTACGCAAACTCTCTGGAAACTGCCCGAGCTCAGCTTCGTGCTACAGAAGCTCGGATCAAAGCACAAGAAGCGACCATTGTCCAAGCTGAAAAGTCTTTGAAGCAAGCCCAAGCCAATATCAATCAGCAGCAAGTCCAACTTCAGTACTACCAAATCACTGCTCCTTTTGCGGGAACAGTTGGAGACATACCAGTAAAAGTAGGTGATTTCGTCAATACATCCACACAACTGGCTACCATTACTCAGAATCAACCTTTGGAATTAAACATTTTTGTGCCAATTGAGCGTGGACCTCAATTGCGAAAGGGAACACCAGTGGAGGTGATGGATGCACAAGGTAAGAGCTTAGGAATGAGTAGAGTGTTTTTTATTTCACCGCTTGCTAGTAATAATACGCAAGCAGTACTCATCAAAGCTCTTTATGACAATAGCAAAAATCTACTTAGGGCAGACCAATTTGCACGCGCTAAAGTCATTTGGAGCCAACGCCCTGGAGTATTAGTTCCAACAACAGCAGTGACTCGAGTGGCAGGGGAAACCTTTGTCTATGTAGCCCAAACACCACCGCAGTCGCCGCAATCCTCTCAAAATGGATTTCAACTTGTGGCAAAGCAAAAGCGTGTGAGGCTGGGCAATATCAAAGGGAACAATTACCAAGTTCTTGATGGATTACAGCCAGGGGACAGAATTATCGTCTCCGGGTTACTGAACCTGCGAGATGGTGTTCCCATTATTCCTGAATCATAGTAATCCAGGGTTAGTAGTTAGTAGTTAGTAGTGAGTGGCAGTTTTAACCAACCACCAACCATTAACCACTAACCACTAACAATTTCCCAATACCCAAGATTTTATGTTTGTTGACTTTTTTATTAAGCGGCCTGTTTTCACCAGTGTTTGCGCCATTATTGTATTGCTAGTAGGGGCAATTAGTATTCCCACACTACCAACAGCGCAGTATCCAGAGATTAGCCCAGTTCAAATTAACGTGACCGCTAACTACGTCGGCGCTAATGCTGAAGTCGTAGAAAACACGGTGACTACTGTTTTAGAAAGGCAGATCAACGGGGTCGATGGTATGCGGTACATGACCTCAAGTAGCAGTAACAATGGCACTAGTACAATCACAGTCACATTTGATCCATCGCGCAATAAAGATATTGCAGCAGTGGATGTGCAAAATCGGGTGTCGTTAGCTGAACCGCAACTGCCAGAACTAGTACAGCGAACAGGGGTGACTGTTAGCAAACAATCTAGTGACATCCTTTTAGCAATAGGGTTGTACACCGATAATAATGAGTACAACAACGTCTTTTTAAGTAACTACGCCGATCTTTATATAGTAGATGCTCTAAGAAGAATTAACGGTGTGAGTGAAGCGCGGATATTTGGTGAACGCCGCTATGCTATGCGTATATGGCTTGACCCAAATCGCCTCGCCAGTCGCAACCTCACCGCTCAAGATGTGATTGATGCCCTCGAAGAACAAAATATTCAGGTGGGTGCAGGTCAAATCGGTCAGCAACCGTCTCCCGAAGACCAGTTGTTCCAAATAGACTTACAAGCCCTAAGTAGACTTAAGGAACCATCAGAATTTAACGAGATGGTGGTTCAAACAGGGCAGGATGGTATCCTAGTTAAGCTCAAAGATGTGGGTCGAGCAGAACTAGGAGCGGAAAATTACAACTCCTTTCTGCGATTTAGAGGTCAAGAAGGAATGGGAATTGGGATATTTTCGACTCCCGGAAGTAATGCCTTGGAAGTTGCTAGGGCCGTCAAGGAAGAAATGGAGCAAATTCGACTCCAGTTTCCACCTGGTTTAAAATATCAGGTGGCATTTGATACTACCTTATTTGTCGAAGAGTCGCTAGCAGAAGTCGTCCAAAGCCTTTTTGAAGCAGTTGGTCTTGTCATCCTCGTGATTTTCATATTCTTACAAGACTGGCGCACTACTATAATTCCTGCAGTTGTTATTCCCCTAACATTAATTGGTACTTTTGCCGTCATTAAGGTTTTTGGATTCTCCATCAACACCCTAACCTTATTTGGTTTGACCTTAGCCACAGGTCTAACAGTTGATGATGCGATCGTCGTAGTTGAAAACATCACTCGCTTGCTTGAAGAAGAAGAGATGACACCGTTTCAAGCAGCCTCTGAAGCAATGCGCGAACTGTTTGGAGCAGTCGTTGCTTCTTCCTTAGTGCTCATGGCGGTGTTTGTTCCAGTTGCCTTCTTCCCAGGCTCTACAGGAGAAATTTATCGACAATTTGCGCTGACCATTGCTTTTGCAGTGGGGATTTCAACCACTCTTGCTATCATATTGACGCCTACTCTCTCAGCCTTGCTGCTGCGTCGCGGTCAAAAACTAGGTGGTTGGATGGGTTGGCTGTTTGAGCGGTTCAATAATTTGATTGATTGGACGCGCAGACAGTACGAGCGATCGCTTATAGCTCTCAATCGTATCAGCGCAATTGTGATATTGCTCTTTGTTGCATCTTTGGTGTTTACAGGCTGGTTTTACACCCGCGTACCTACAGCGTTTCTTCCTGATGAAGACCAAGGGTATTTCATCACCATTATCCAAGGACCAGAAGGGGTTTCGCTTAACTACACCAGCAAAGTCATGCGTCAGGTAGAACAAGAAATCCTCAAATTGCCTGAAGTTGTGGGAACTTTCGCTGTAGGTGGCTTTAGTTTCAGTGGTAGTACGGCAAATAACGGTGTTGTTTTTACAACTCTTAAGCCTTGGGATGAGCGCCGCAAGCCGGAGCAGTCAGTACAGGCAATTATCGGCAATTTGATGGGAAAATTTGCAACAATTACAGATTCAAGAGTGTTGCCAGTTAACCCACCAGCTATTAGAGGTTTAGGTAGTTTTGCGGGCTTTCAATTTCAGTTACAAGATCGGAGCGGTAACAGTGGTTTGGATACTATGCTCCAATATATGGGTCAGCTCATCCAACAGGGAAATCAAACACCAGGATTGCAAGCTGTATTTAGCACTTATGCTGCAAGTACACCTCAGTATTTGATTGAAGTAGACCGTAACAAAGCTAAGGCATTACAGGTCGATATAGATGATATCTTTAACACTCTACAAAGTTACTTGGGGTCTCGTTACGTCAACGACTTTAACTATCTCCGCCGGACTTACCGAGTGTATGTTCAAGCTGACGCTGAGTTTCGCTCCAACCCTCAAGATATAGGTCGTTTGTATGTCCGTTCTGCAAACAATCAAGCCAACACTCAAGTCAATGGTCAAGCCAACGGTCAAATGGTTCCCCTCAGTAATTTGGTGAAAATCATTCCAACCACTGGGGCGCAAACAATTAATCACTACAACTTGTTTAGGTCAATTGAAATCAATGGTGCTGCAGCTCCTGGTTTTAGTTCTGGAGAAGCAATTAAAACGATGGAACAACTAGCAAAGCGAGCGCTACCAACAAATCTGGGCTATGAATGGTCAGGGATTGCGATTGAAGAGCTAGAGTCTGGTGGTCAAGCGCCCCTGATTTTTGGCTTGGGAATTGTCTTTGTCTTCTTGGTGCTAGCTGCTCAATACGAGAACTACATCGATCCTTTGATTATCATGCTCTCAGTTCCTCTAGCTGTTTTAGGAGCTCTAGCAGCACAGTTCCTACGGGGTTTGCCTAATGATATATACTGCCAAGTAGGTCTGGTAATGTTAATTGGTTTGGCAAGTAAGAACGCTATTTTGATTGTAGAGTTCGCCAACCAACTGCGTTCTGAGGGATATTCAGTTACTAAAGCAGCCATAAAAGCATCAGAACAACGTTTGCGACCTATTCTCATGACAACGTTTGCTTTTATTTTGGGTATTTGGCCGTTGCTATTCCCAGAAGGAGCAGGGGCAGCTAGTAGGCGATCTCTTGGTACAGCTATCGTTGGTGGAACATTAGTCTCTACTCTTCTAAGTCTGTTTATTGTGCCAATTCTTTATATCGTAATTGGCAAGATTCGCGTCCGCTTTGCACCACGTCGTCCTTCTTTGCAGTTAGCACCTGCTGAAGAAGATGGTCGAGTTCCTTCTGAAACTCATCGCTAGATTTAGAACCTAGGGTGGGTGGTATTCATTATTTCCTAGAGTGGTGGGCAATGCCCACCTTAATTTTTAGAGATTTTCTATTTTTTAAGAGAAATACATGCAACCAGCAAGCGTTGATAACCAGCACAAATCCCCCAAACCACTTTACTTAGACACAAATTTTCAAATTATTTGTGCAGTATCTCTGATGGCAGTTATGGGGGTTTCTAGCATTACTCCAGCTTTTCCCAAGCTAGCTAATGCTTTAAATGTCAATCCCAAAAATTTGGGATTACTCGTCACAGCATTTACATTCCCTGCTGTCATTTTAGGACCAGCGATCGGTGTCCTTGCCGATCGCTTGGGTAGAAAAAAAATTATCGTTCCTTCTCTGTCTTTATTTGCCATTGCAGGCACTGCTTGTGCATTTGCCCGTGATTTTAACCTTTTGCTTTTACTGCGTTTCTTACAAGGAATAGGTGCAGCTTCTTTGCTATCTCTTAGTATTACCTTAATTGGAGATTTGTACGCAACAGATAGGCGCACGACGGCAATGGGTTACAATGCCAGTGTTACTAGTATCGGTACAGCAAGTTATCCCATAATCGGTGGAGCGCTGGCAACGTTGGGTTGGTACTACCCTTTTACACTACCTATAGTAGCTATTCCGATTGGGTTACTGGTGTTATTTGTGTTAAAGAATCCAGAACCTCAGGGAGAAAGAAACCTGAAAGAGTATCTAAAAAATGCTTTGCACGCTTTACAAAATCGAAAATTAGCTGGGCTTTTTATTGGTAGTGCTGCTAACTTTATTCTTCTTTACGGAGCCTATGTCACTTATTTACCCCAATTGATTAGTGACACTTTTAAAGCACCTGCTTTCGCAATTGGTTTGTTGCTATCCAGTGTTTCCATTGCCATTACAATTACATCATCACAATTAGGGAGATTATCTAGAAGATTTCATACAACAACTTTAATTAGGGCGTCGTTTATTTTGTACGCTTTAGCTCTCTTGACGATTCCCCTAATACCAAATATCTGGTTACTGTTAATTCCTACTACAATCTTTGGAATCGGTTTGGGAATTGGTGCTCCCAGTATCCAAACTCGTTTAACAGAAGTTGCACCCAAACAATATCTAGCTACTATTCTATCTGTCAACGGAACATTTTTTGGATTGGGTCAAACCCTTGGACCTCTACTGATGCTTCTGGCTTTCAGCTTTGGAGGTATCAATAGTGTCTTTTATACTGGCGCGGGTTTTGCACTTTTAACTCTTGTAGTATTTAGGTATTGCACTTGTTTATGATTAATAAGGTGTAGGATTTAAACAACCTCATACTAAGGAGAGCAGAAATGAGCGATTATGAGTTCAACAACCAACTCACCTTGGAAACAAGAGCCGAAGAACTAGGGAAAAAAGCAATGGCACTTGGTCTGATACCTAATTTTGCTATCCATTATTTCCCTGATGCTTGGATATTTTACATTCCCTGTGACAACCAATCTGAACCTTTCACACCAGAGGAAGCGTACCTCCATTTGAAAAGGCTGGTTGAACACTAGAGCGGAAATGGATTTGAAAAACTCAATACGGATTACCCACAATTAAATGGCGCAAGCCCTTATTTTTTCCTTGTTATGGAAAAATTCCGATCGCCACCAACCTAGTGTCTGAGGGTTATTAACTAGCTAGTGTTTTGCTAATATTTGCTCACGTTGCTTCCAGGAAGCTAACATAAGTAGATGGGTTTATAGCCTTCTTCTCAAAAAAGAAACTTTGTTTGGTGTTAAATTGATTTCCGAGGCTGCTGTCAAGAAAGAAAAACCATATGGTTAAGTCTGATAGATTACAGCGAGACAAGAGCGATCGCCTTTTTGAGGATTTGCGCTTTAGTCTGGTGGCTTCCATCGTCTTGCACTCTATTCTGTTTTTCGTAGCCAATCACTGGCTTCAAACGACTTCCGAGCAAAAGCTTTCCCAACCAATTCCAATAGAGTATATTGAAGTTCCTCCCGATAAGACAAAGATACCCCCAAAAACCCCAACACGAGCTACTAGAGATTCTGTCGCAGGTGGTCAAGCAAAACCTGACAGACCTGTTTCTACTGCTAAGTCAACATCACCATCTGAACCCAAAACCCCTGCATCTAGTTCTCAAGATTTTTCTGGTTCTCAACCAGCAGAGGTACTACAAGCACCTAACCCTCGGAGAATTGCTCCTGCTCCTGCTACTACACCAAAAGTATCTCAACCCGACCAACAGGAAGTTACTTCTAATACAGTCACAGAATCAAAACTTCAACCCTTCCAAACAGAGGAGACTTTAGATACTACAACACCAACAACCGAATCACAACCAGCAGATGTAGCTCCCGATACAACAGCACTGACAGACAAACTCAGACAATCGGCTATTGGTCGCCGCACGACTACAACACCAACAACCGAATCACAACCAACGAATATCGCTCCCGATACAACAGCACTGACAAACAAACTCAGACAGTCAACGCTTACCCGTCGCATCACAAGACCAGCGACACCCAAACCGCAACCAACAGATGTAGCTCCCGATACAACAGCACTGACAAACAAACTCAGACAGTCAACGCTTACCCGTCGCATCACAAGACCAGCGACACCACGCGATCGCGCTTTGTCCTTTGTTATTGGTAGGTTGGGTTGAGGGACGAAACCCAACATAATCGGTCATAGGTCATTTGTCCTTTGTCATTGGTAAAAACCCAAAATGACGAGACGCGATCGCGCTTTGTCCTTTGTTATTGGTAGGTTGGGTTGAGGGACGAAACCCAACATAATCGGTCATAGGTCATAGGTCATTTGTCCTTTGTCATTGGTAGGTTGGGTTGAACAACGAAACCTAATACATGAGATGCGATTTGCAGCTATGCCGTAGCAAAGCTATCGCTCTTTCCCCTAAAATTTAAATCCCCCTCAGGAAAAACTTGAGGGGGAGATTAACATAAATCTTTTATAAATAAAAAGTTAGATATCAAGCTCACAAACAAACCTTGTTTGGTTGAACCTAGTCTTAACTATAGATATAAAAAATGAAGAAGTTGTGAAGGTTGAAAATTCAGTATTTCTACGCGATTGGCTTGGTTCCTTGCTTGGGTTGTTGTAGAGGCTAATTGACATCCTCCCACGGCTAAAAGCACGTGGGATTCCCAGAATCACTTCTGAGATTTCCTCTTTCTACGACCCGACTTATTCTTTTGAGTTTCCTCACCAGAACAGAGGTCGATGTCTCCAGAGGCGATTAACGTTCCCGTGTGCCCCACGGTACGGAGTCCTATCTCAAGGATGTTGCGGGAAGCATTGTGGTCTCTATCTTGGACGTGTCCACAATGAGGACAGACGTGAGTCCGTGTAGAAAGAGTCTTTTTGACGACTTGCCCACAGTTTGAGCAATTCTGAGATGTCCCGTGTGGTGGCACTGCAACAGTTGCCACACCAAAGACTCTCCCAAAATACTCAACCCATTCTCTAAACTGCGTCCATGCAGCATCGCTGATACTTTTGGCAAGATGATGATTCTTCACCATGTTCCGAACCGCCAAGTCTTCATAGGCTACCAAGTCGTGAGACAGGACTACGCACCTTGCAGCCTTGACCGCAAAGTCTTGACGTTGCCTACTTACCTTTAAGTGCTTTCTTGCCAATCTATTTCTTGCCTTTGCACGATTTTTAGAACCTTTTTTAGTTCTAGATAGTTGTCGTTGAAGGCGTTTTAATTTCTTTTCGGACTTACGTAGATGGCGTGGATTTTCAACTGTCTGACCTTCACTGTCAGTGTAGAAATGAGTTAAACCCACATCCAAACCAATAGTTTTACCAGTTGGTGTACGTTTCTCTAATCGATCTTGGTCGAGACAAAATTGTGCATAATACCCATCAGCTCGACGTACAACACGCACTCTTTTAATTTGCTTTAACTGATAGAAATGTAGGTCACGAGTGCCCCACATTTTAAAAGTTCCTGCTTTGAAGCCATCAGTAAATGTGATGTGTCTTCTATCTTCTGAAAGCTTCCAACCAGTCGTTTTGTACTCAACAGAGCCATGAGTCCGATGTTTTTTGAACTGTGGATAACCTTTCTTTCCAGGCTTCTGACGAGTGCAATTATCAAAAAACCGAGAAATTGCACTCCACGCACGTTCGCCAGAAGCTTGCCTTGCCATTGAGTTTAACTTACGTGCAAACTCAAACTGCTGTCCAAGGATTGCTGTATATGCACTAATTTCATTCTTTCCAACGCCACGATTATCCATCCAGTACCTGAGGCACGAGTTACGAATGAAACGTGCTGTACGAATAGCTTCGTCCAATAAACTATATTGCTCGTTCGTTCCTTCTAACTTGGCTTCAAATACTAACATGGATAACCTCACCTCCCGGTCTGTAAATCTTACTGCATTTAGTATAGCATAAACTTTCTTTGACAATCCCAATTCCAGATAAATCACACAAAGCACTTTTAAGTGCTACGCATTCATGAGCGAAAATGCGGTTCGCTCGTTGCCTCCCGCATTATTCGCGTCCCACACGGCTAAAGCGCGTGGGCTTTCTGCTTTAACTGTTGTAAGTTTTGCCAGCGTTCTGCTCATTGAGCGCGAGAAGCTTCATCTATGTTTTGAGCCTCTCGCCGAACTTTAAACTGACGCTAAGGATTGCGGTTTTTAGCTCATCAAGGAGTAACCTTTTCTCGTTATATAGCCCTCGTCCAAACTTATCTTCGGTTGAACAGCTCAATGTCTTGTTAATTCTATCAGGCGCTGGTGATGAAGGAATGGGGCTACAATCCTTACCTTCAGTGGAACAAGATGCGAGCTTCCATTCTTATACTTACTGCCATCAACTGCTTCTGTGATGGTCACAATCGCCTCAGAAGGTGCAACGTTATCATCAGCATTTCACGCTTTTTTACTACCATCAACTGCTTCCACTTTACTGCCATTGCCTGGGTAAAGTGACAGCTACCAATAGGGGAAAAAATAACTCTGTTTCTATTAATTCCACTTCTCAATTGAGAAGTGACATTGCCCGTATCGCACAGCAAGACACTAGCCTCAACTAGTTTCCATTAATTCCACTTCTCGGGTGAGAAGTGACCCCTCCAATTTAAACCCTTACCCTGTCTGGTGTCCAGATGCCATTTGCGAGGGGGTCTGAGAGGAGAGGTGTTTTTCATTGGAACAAGGGGGGTAAAAAACGCTGAAACTCTTACTAGGAAGGAGATCGGTCGGGTCAACGAGAGAATAAGCCTTTCCAGGTTTTGCCGACCCTGTCGCTTGAGAGTGCGACGCATGGTCTGATAGATACAGTGATGCTCTGGAAGCAGTTAAACAAGTGAATCAGCTATTTTTTGTAACTTCTTATACAAGTTTTCCTTTTTGTATGGAAGATTAAGAAGATTAATAGCATTTAAAAATGGTTGTTTAACATAGTTCTTGTATGCTTCTCTAATATTATAAACTGGTTGCTTTTGATAGCCCAATAAGTATTCAATAACATTTGTATCATCCATTCCTCTCAAATTGTGTATGTATTGGTTACGAAGGTCTTGATTATTATTCCTCCTATCATTACAATAATATTTCAATAAATTCCAAGCTTCAAATTTAGGCTCTAGATTTTGCAACCAATGCAGAAATACTGAATTTGTCCTGGTTCCTTGAAACTCCTCAACATTTCCTATTCTTTCAAGAGGAATTTTTATGGTTTGTAAAGCTTTTTGTTTCACTGTTACGTTATCAAAATGAATTGATTGATTTAGAAATAAGCCGAGGGGAACCCAATTCACTAGCTCTGAAACTTGGTAAGAGGAACCCTTTAAAGTAATAGTTTCATTAATCAATGCTATTTTTGATAAAATGGCTACCTTTAAAAAAGTTTCTTGAGCAGCAGAAAGCAGGGTTATACCTTGGATATAATTTTGTTGATTGAAGAAAAATCCGATAAGGTCAAGGGTATCTACAATACGTTGAGTGGCTTGGGGTATTTCAAAATCTTGGTTACTATCTACTCCACTACTATGGAGATTGAAGAAATTAACAAGCTGGTGGAGTTCAGCAAGGGCATTTTCATCTATTCTGTCTATACCTTCTAATACTTTTACGGCAGCACCAGGAAATCCCCCTACAACTAATTGCTTGGCTTTTTGTATTTGTATACCTCGCCAATATTTAGAACTTTCAATAACTTCTGGTTCTGATTGTTGCTCGTAATTGTCATCGAAAAACTTATTGCTAAGTAAAAATTCAACTTTTTTAAATTGAGCTAAACTGACAAATTGTACGGCAGAGGATATGGCTGGAGTTCCAGATTGGTGACTGACATACACGGTTTTAACAGGGTTGTATTCTAGCTCGTGTAAGGTTTGCTTTACAAGTGAAAGTGTCTCATCCCAATGGTCAATGCCTTTCCCAGATTGTGGTTCTAAAGACTTAAATTCTAACTGGCAGTGAAAATGTTTTTTTAAGTACCAATTTAGTATAGGTTTAAGCGTGCAGGTGTCCTGCCAATACGGGCATTGTTCGTAAATTCTTTTTTCTTCAGAGAATATTTGAGTTTGGTCTGTGAGAAGAATAATAATCTTTTCAGGTTTATTTTTGTTTGTAAAATACTTCTGATAAGTCTCGAAAAGTGGGAATTTTAAATCTGATTTATAATCATCCTCTGACTGATTTTCATAAACTCGACCTAAAACCCTAGCTGGTACCGTGTAACCAGCTTCTTTATCATGTGGGTCTATTGGTATGGGAGAAGAAAACTGATTGCATTCTAAATCATCTACAACTTCACCATAGAACCTGCCCCAATTTTTATCGTGTTTAAGCCGGATGTCGCTATTACCAGTTGTTACAATCCAAATAGTCATAGTTATTCTCCCCAAAGCTTGGTAAATGTTTTACTGGTTTCTAAAAAATTTAAAAAGTCCTGAGTTATTTCATCCGATCCATCGGGAAAAATGGTGAGCAATTCTACATAGGATTCCTGCTTTTTTCGCTTCATTTCTCCATCAGGTGTGAGAATATAGCGAGGATACATACGATGCCAGATACAACCAATTTGGCTCATTTTGCCTGTGAGATTGGAACCTTTAATTGACTTGGTTCCTTGGTAAGGACCGTGAAACCACCTGACTGCTTCGCTATCTTCTTCATCTTCAGCAAGACGACCCCATACTTGCACTTTTTTTGGATGCCATGTTTCTCGCCAGCTGCTATCGGTACTAATTGCTTTTATTCCTTTGAATTTCAGCCAATTGTTTACGCTTGTGCAAACATTATCCAGAATGTTAGTAATATGGCTTAAGTTCTTGACTGGAAAATAATATTTTGTTGATTTACCGATAAATTGCCAATGGCAACCTATCATTGGTTTATTATTTAGGTATTCCGGAAAAAATATGCTGTGGTCAATCCTTCGCCATGACTTACCAAAACCACCTAGCAGCATGGCAAATCTCAAAATATGAGTGACCAGGTTCTTCAATTCTTTCTTGTATTCATCTGAGACTTGACCCATGCACAGGATACTCAGGGTTCCTTTTTTTAAGTCATAGGTAGGCATGGTTATCCCTCTACCATACCTATACTCATCGACTTCTAAATCGATCGCATGAAAAGCAATCCCTAAATGTCCGACAACAGCCCCATTTTTCCCAGCGAATCCTCCCCAAAGTTCTCTGGTTAAATCCTCAGCGGTATTCTCGTCGGTTACACCACTAAACAACCGCAGGGTATGACCGCGCAATGCTGCTTTAAACATATTGGGGCGAAACTCACCCGTTTTATCGAATAATTGAGACGCCAATCCTTGTCCTGACAGGTCTACACTGAAAAGTTTAGTTTCTAGATGCTTGATGGGTTGACCGTAACCAGCACTCACTCTAGAACCAAGTCCCCTTTCTATGGCTTTTTCCCAGATACTCCAGATAGTGTCCCATTCACTCTCTTCGAGTTTTTCTGTACTGGAAATCCCAAAGACTAAAGTAGGTTGGTACAGGGATATCTGAATTTTAGCTGCAGGTTTTTCCCTATTTTTGACTTGCCAATTCTGTTGTGGGTGAACGACATCAACCAAAGGTTCTTCACCCCAAGTTGCATCTTTGGGATACCCACCGTGAAAACGCAGAATTCCCGGTAACATATCGCTTGCGGATTCTCCACCGCAGTATCTTTTCCCCTGTTGGGAAGTGCAAGCCCGCAAGAAAGCACCTTTCATGCTTGCTCCCGGATAATACGGAAACCCCTTAGCTGCAATGACTGGTCGAATAATGTCTTGGTCTTGTCCGCTGTTAGAGACAAAGCGCCAAGTGATTTTGTATTCTCTGGTTTTCACATTTGAACTAAATCGCGGCGCTTGAGTTGCAGCTCCTTCAACCCATTCATCAACCCATCTCTCCGCTTGGTCTGGATTTCCTACGTATTGAATTTGACCGCGACCTTGGACTTGCGCTTGAAACATCAAAGGAACTTCATTACTCCTCATCAGAACCTCCAGATTTCTTGTAGCGCTGAGTCCACCAGACCAGACTGTCGCAGAATTGAGTCAGCACGGCTATACAGATTCGTTGGTCTTCTATAGGAAGATCCCAGAGTTTGGCTGCAACTTCTTGAATTTGCTTGGTGTCGTTATTTTTGACATCTTCCTTGGGGAGTTTAATTCCCCCTCTTTCCACGATTTTGACAAAACTCTTCCAAGTATCGCGCCAGTATTCTCCTTTGTCGTTTTCTTTGCGATCGCTTTTTCCAAGTAAGCGCAGTTGTTCACCCCAAAAACGCTCTAAACCGTAAGCAACAGTGGCTCGCATTTTATGAGACTGACCGATGACACCCTCTTTATTACGGTGTGCGAGAACTAAACGTTGTGCTTCTCGGTCTAAGTTATATGATTCCCAACTCATGGCTAGACCCCTTTTAAAGTTAAATGACAGTGACCAAAGCCTATGGATTCCAATCCACCAAGGTAAATATCTGTATTTGCATTGCTACCAAATGGTTCCCACTTTTTACCCGATTTGTCATCCTTCAGCGCTATGGGGAAGACTAAGATTGTGCCTTCTGGCAAAGCTTCTGTATTAAAAAACCCCGGACCATCAACAACTTTTTGGTCGGCTTTCAATCTGACACGGCTCTGACGGTATAATGCCATGTCGTGAATCATAGATATATCACTATCTCCTACGACCACCGCTGGCATTTCTTTTCCTGTAGGAAACCAAGGTGATAAGTCTGCGGTTTTATTAATGGTCAAGAAACCCAAGTTGAAGAATAGAGTTTTTTTGCCTTGAGATTCTCGTGCTTTTAAATTTCTTGAGCCCGTGTATGGTTCGGGGATGTCTATCTCTTTGAGTCCCTTGTTATTGACTTTGACAGAATCTCCAGCTATGCGTTGGTAGCGTTTGAGTAAATGCGGACAACTAACCCAAACAATCGGTTGTCCGGGACAAAAAACAGGTAGCCACAGGATGGAAGCGTATTCAAATTTGACAATAGACTCGTTATTTATTTCTGACTGTTCTGACACTACTGAATTTCCATACCAGTAATTTGCATCGTTTTCTCCGTGTTCGAGGCGCATTTGCGATCGCAGACGACCCCGCAAGGAACTACCCGGAACAATACCCGTTTGGGTAAACTGGTCGCGGAAAATCAGGTTTAAATTACCGCTTTCTTCTCCGGCTGTTGCACCTACATGTAGCGGTGCTAAAGTTTCAATGATGCCATACGCTTTTTTGTACATTATGCAACTCCTTGAATTTCTATTGGCAAACACAGACCACATCCCACACGTTTGAGGCTGTAACCCTCATTGGGAAACCATTCTTCCTCCCAGTCCCACCAAGGCTTATTTAAAGGTTCTTCCAGAACGCAGACACTACCAGCCGGGACTGCATAACGCCCCCTTCCCAATTGTCCTTGAGCACGATAACGGTAAGGTAGAGGTTTATCAGTTAGCATCTGCACCGTTTTAGGGAAGCGATCGTGTTGTGGGTAGCGGTGGGAAAAACGAGTGGAACCCCAAACGCCTGGTGCAATTAAGGCAAAGGTGCGCTTAATCGGTTTATTGAAAAGCTCTAATACTTTCTTTCTTGCAATCTCTTCGCACTCTATCTCTACAATGTGATTTTCTCCCCCAAACCGATACCAACCGTTTTCAAGAGGGTAAGTAGAGAGATAGACCAAACAAGTCTCTTCTGACATTTGTACTGAGTTTTCCAGAAATAACCCGTCTGAGCCTTCAACACACCGTTCTGATTCTTTAATCTTGGGATGAAGAAAAGGGACGAATTTCCAGGGATGATCGGAGATGGATTTATTATCTTTGAGGGCTTTAGGGGGATGTCCCCAAGAAGTTATGGTTTGCCATCGGTAATCTGGTTCTAATTTCTCGTCCTGCTTTTGACGGTGCCATTCCCCATCTTTTAAAATCCACTCATCTATCCCTTTTTTAGCAATGATTTTATTCCAAGAAATTGGCACAAAGAAATCTTGCTTGTCATGGCATTTTGCCCAAAACGGACCGGAGACGAATAAGTTTTTCCTCAATTCCTCTTGTGAAAACTGTTTTTTAGTTTTGTTAACACTAAAAAATAATCCTGATAGGGTAGATGCTTCTGGAGGAAACTTCGAGCCAGAAAGCCCGACTAAATTCTCTGTTGAAAGAAAAGCACCGAAACTTCCATACATGAATCCCAAAGGATTAATGCTAATTAAGTATTTAAACATAAATGCCAGCCTACATGAATTAAGTCACTCATCCAATCTATTGTGGCTTTTGCTCTTTCATAACCATCGTCATCATCGCTAAATCCAACTATGTACTTTGCAAATTCATATTCACTCAATTTTTTGCCTTCCCCAGGAAAGTAAATATCAAAGAATTCTTGAATAAATTTTTCTTCATAAGTTTTTTTATCAGTATTAAAAGCTCTGCGGGCTTGTAACTGGGCTAAATCATTATAAATATGGCTCCAGTTCTTTTGACCTTCTCGGTCTTGATATTTGCTTAATATATCCAAGTAATCCCAAGGACAAGTCCATTGAACATATTGCCCGCTGTTAAATACAATTCTGATAGTAACTCGGTTCCTTCCTAAAGATTTTGCAACTTTCTCTGCTTGACGACAATGTTGCAACACATCTCGTTGAGGTACGCTATGACCAGCCCAAACAAATCCAACGCTTACAGTGATTTTCCGCCCGTGTTCTTGCCATTTTTGAGGAAATTTCATTAACCAGGTAAGTACATCTTGTGTTTTGATAGGCTCTTTTTCTTTCTCAGAAAAAATGGCTCCTAAAAAATCATCACCTCCTGCATAAACAATTCTTCCTAATTCTTTGGGGAATTCATCGCTGAACTTTTTACCCCAATCGCGCATGGCTTCACTAAATTCTTTAATTCCACCATCCTTTTCTTGAGCAAGTTTCTTAAGGTGGTCTCCAACTTTATCGCCATCCCCCATAAACCAGCCAGTCCAACGTCCTTCTCCTTGTTGGTGTTTAACTTCTGGTCTCCGATAAATCTCCTGAAATCCTTCTTCAAGACCGGACATACCAACTGTTTCGGAAATATCCTGTCTAGTTACCAGTCGTTTGACTAGTTCAGGTATGCTTAATTTCTCCTCAGGAGATAGAAATTTGCCTTTTGGCTTGCTATTTAATGGTAAATTTTCTAATAAGCAAGAAAGTTGTTCATAAAATGTTTTAATATCATTTTTTTCTACCGTCCAATTGCGATGATTGGGGTTTCTTTGTTCTGCACCTAATCCCGGAAATGCGATCGCATCTGTACCGGTCAGACTAGAACTTTCTCCAATCCAATTAACACCAGTCCATCCACGGGAGAGTTTGCGAGTTTCTAAATCATCCATTGCTGCTTGGATACTTTCCCCAGTTCCCCAAAAGATTTCCCAAGCGTAGTTTCCCCAGTTTGTCCACTCCCTCTCCCAGTGATATTCATATATAGGTAAATTCTTCTCTATCCAGTAGCGACATTCTTTCAATATGGTTTTCCATGCAGACAGTAAAGTTTCCCTAGCGTCTTTCTCGGAAAATTCTCCTTTGATCAAAATCCGGTTGGGCATCCCTTTTTCAACACTGGGGAGTCCAGGAGAAATGACTTCAATATGAGGTTGTTGATTAGCAGCATCAACTATTTTTTTACTTAGATGAGAGAGAATTAAAGATGCTCCATACAAATCTCGGAGTTTGCGGGATTTCTCAATAAATCCTTGGACAGGGGCAAAGGTAATGGCAGTATACTTGAACGCAGTCATACTATTGGTAATATGCACGTTTGTCATAATAAATGCTGTAACGTTAGACTAGCCTCAGTAAATCCACGTCTAAAAAATAAATCTTATTATCACTTAACAATTGTGGGCAGTCATGATTTCTGTCTAAGCTTTAGTCAGTGCCTGCTGTTGTTTCTATCTTGGCTCAAAAATCTAAAATGTAAATGGCTTCTGATGCGAATGACGAAATTTTCTCAGGCTTGTCACCAGTTGTAAGGGCGAACAACCGTATGCCTCCTTCGTCGGCAAGCTACGCTAACGCCCCTACGGACGTACTTCATTTACCTTGAAAAATGCTGTATCTAGTTCTTCTATCCTTGCTGTTGCCCTGACATTTTACACGTTCTCAATCAAGGGAAGGTGGTCAGTGCCTACCCTACTATGAGGAGAGAGGCTTTAAAACCCCCATTCCCTCTCAGGGAAGGGGGGCAGGGGGGTTAGGTCGATAAGATGTGTGATATTTTGCCATTGCTGCCAGCAAATCGTCGTTCGCTTGACAAATCTAGACGAAACAAGACAACCTTTTTAAAATCAACACATCCTCACATACTCATCACCCCATGTCCAAATCTCCTATCTGTCACTTTCTCATTGGTATTCCTGGTAGCGGTAAATCGACCTTGACTGCACAGTTAGCGAAACTGGGTAACTATTGCGTTGTTTCTACTGACGCAATTCGCGAACAACTGTATGGTGATGCCAGTATCCAAGGAGAATGGTCAGAGGTAGAGAAAAATGCTATCTCGCAGATTGTAAGTGCGATCGCATCTGGCAAAGCTGTGATTTATGATGCTACAAACGCCAAACGTGCGTGGCGGATGGCATTGCTGTTAAAGTTAAGTGCTTGTCATCAGGAAGGACAAGGGGATGATGAGAAAAACTTTCCCCCTCTTCCCTCCTCCACATCTCCCACCTGGATTGGCTGGTATTTACAAACCCCCATTGAAACTTGCTTGGCGTGGAACGAACAACGGGATAGGAAAGTTCCAAATGTCGTGATTGAGGCAATGTATAAGTCCCTGCAAGACTTCCCTCCCATAGCAGCGGAAGGTTTTGCAGTGGTTAATTCTATCGATCCCTCATCTCCTGGGTTCGACGTTGAACACATCAAACTTCAATTGAAAGGTCTTTCCCGCAGCCTCATCAACCGAACCAACCGCAATCGTCACGTTAAGTTACATTCCTACAGCAAGCTTCTGGACTTTGAACGTTTGATGCACCTGATTTCTTTGATTATCCGCTATCCGGGAATCGGGAATTTGCAAGCAACTGACCCGAGTGTGGTGGAAAAGATTTTTGGCATAGTTCCCGAATTTGCAAGTTCTGTAGAAGAATTCAGCGCTTTTATGGAGAGGTTGTGCGGGAAGATATACTCAGATAAAAACGCCATCGCATCTGATTTACGTTGGTTGGAGCAAAATAGTCTAATTGGTGTCAACACCATCCCCGCCTCTCCCCTTCTCCCCTTGTCTGTTGCTTCCCATCTCCCTTCCTCTCCATTCCCCACTCACTCCTACTCGGATTTAGACACCTTTACACGTCTGGTGCAAACAATTCGCTTCATTCTGCATCATCCATATTTGCAAAATTCCGGGCAGAGTAGTTTAAAAACTTTGGCGATCGCACTGAGGGACAATGGAATTATTGACGGTGATGGCATAGATACTGTCCGTAAGGATATTGAGAAGGTACTAAAGCCGTATAAGATATTACCTAATTTCCCCCTGCGAGATGGCTACTTTGCAGGGACGGCGATATTATCACAATCAGAACTCATGGAAGTTTTTGGTGTTCTTCAGTCCCAAGCGAAAAGTCTTGAAGACCCAGTTGCATTGGAGATTTATGAGACATTTGCTGACCGCATGGCAAGGAGTAAACTGGGATTTGCTGAGGTCTATCCGGTACGGGGAATTGGCAATCGCTGTATCGTTAACCCGGACTTTCTGCCAAAAGATGCCCTTTCTAGAAATTTACACTATTTAGAGGAGGCGATCGCAAACGGACAACTCTTGGAATTAAACCGCTTCCCTGGTGGTGGAAAGTTTGTCGGTGATGAGGAAGGGTTTTTCTGTGCGTTTCCTCTGCAAATTGTGTTTTATAACTTGGCGTGGTACTTGGGTTATGAATGCCAAGGTGGGAAAAATTCTGGATTGTTTCGTTTTGAACGCTTGGATAGATTGTTTATGGGTCAGCCTCAAACAACAGTACGCCTAAGACGGGAACAAGAAAAGTCTTTGCAGAAGTTACAGCAGTTATTTACAGCCAGTGCGGGAATTTTTTTAGGGTGTACTGTCAGTGACCAGCATCAATTTCTTAGCAAGAACAAACAAGAACGTGAAAAGGTTTGTCTAACAGTGGAATTGTGGTTTAATGATAGTACATTTCGCTTTGTCGCAGAGGGCACAAAAAGATATTCTGCCAACCAAATGAAGATGTCTTTACCTGGAGAACGCAGCAAATTAACTCTGCCAAAGTCAATGTTTTGCCTCAAACAAACAGGCGATCGTTACTTTCCCAATCGTTTTCAAGTTGTATTACCTAAATGGTCTTTAAATGATGTGGATTTTTTCCGTTGGATAGTTGGCTTCGGGGGAAATGTTAAGGTAATACAACCACAGGAATTGTTGGATAAGGTTAAGGGAATTGGTGAGGCGATTGTTCGGGTTTATCAGGATTAGCAAATCGTGATATGGATTGCAATTGACAAAAGCTTATACCATTGTACGCAAAAGATAATACAAATCATAATGTAGAGACGCTTCAAACAGCGCGTCTTTACAAAATTTGTATGTATGCCGATTATCGTGAAAAAATATTACAGGAATTTTCGAGTACATAGACCATATTGTAGTCACGCAATACCTTACTCCCTTAGACACTGGTACTAACAGAAGCTGGTGATTACATTTTATATATCAATACGGTTCAAATAACACCAAAATCCGGAGCGATAACACAACGTAGAGACGCGCCATGGCGCGTCTCTACATACGTGATTTTTTACACATTAACCTTAACTGAACTGTATTGTTTTATATATGGCAATTTGGCAACAACTCTACTATAGAGAAAAGTATTGTATTCTTCAATCGGTCTTACGTAAAGACACGCGAACTTTCAGTACTGAGTCAGGTAAACCAGGCTTCAACTAAACCTAAGTTTTTGCTGAAGCCTCCAAATTGAATTCGGAGGTTGCTTTCTTTCAGATTTATTCAATATATAGAACAGTTGTCATCTATGCCGTCAATCAAAATCAATCATGATAAATGACGGAAGCTAAAAAAATATATCTGTCTGTACATAGATACCTTGTTTCTATGTTATGTCTATCTAAAGTTATTTAACTTCATTCCATAATACGCAATGAAAAAACATCATCCTGCTTTTGGAATCGTAAGGAGAGTATATGCTTTCAAAGCTAAGTTCTTCTTACTGATTTGTGTTTTTTTAATTAGTTTTTGTAGTATAGTTCTATCAAATATTTTGACGACAAGTCAAAAAACTTTCGCCCAGGTCAACCTCCTGCAACCCGCACCCAGTCAACCGTTAGGCTATTACGATTATTTTGGCAAACTGCTAAGCCCAAAAGAAGCGTCAGAACTTGTTGCAAGTAAAGGGCTCGACTCTAACGACGCCAGTTCTTACCAGCGAGTTGGAGCAGTTGAAATCACTCAAGAATTAATTGCAATAGGTGAAGATATATTTCTCAACCGCAAAATTGGTGACACATTTGGTTTGCAAGGGATATTCGGTCTTGGACAAGGTACAAATCTTCTAGCAGATGAATTCGCTGTAGCAATTTCCAATTTGCAAGGTCGGCCAACGAAAAATTTACAAATTACTCTCTTGAAAGATATTACCTTGGGTAGTCGGACGTTTGCGAGAGGAACTGTTATCAACACAGGCTTAAAGGTCGAAAAAGGAAGCACTACCACCTTAGGATCTGCACCAAATGGCAATATTACCTGTGCGCTATGTCATGCAGGTCTTTCAAAGGAGGGTAAACGCCTTCTGGGTGTTGCAAATAGTGAAATTGCTTTTCCCTTCTTTCTTGCTTTAGCACCAAATTCAGCTGCAGGATTTTCACGCACGCAAATCAATCCCCTAGACCCACAATATCAAGGTAATGGCAAAACTATTATTGACAGTCAGGGAAATTTAGTAAAATTACCAGATCCCGAGAAGTTTGAGAAAGCTTTTGATGATATCTTACTAGACTTACCTTTTGGTAATTTCGAGAGTTCAACAGATGGCATTAAAAATACCACCCAAATTCCCAATGTTTTCACGTTTAAGAGTCGTCCTTATGGTTGGTCTGGAGAAGCCGCTGTTGGTCCATTTGGAGGATTGAGTGCTCTCAATAATGGTGTTCACTCTTCAGAAATTAATGTCATAGCATCTGCACAATTCATTGCAAAAACTCTTGGCATTGACCCAGAAGTCTATATTGGTACGACTCTTCAGAATGCTGCCGATCCAAGATTACGTTTACCGGAAGGAGTTACAGTAAAACCCTCAGAGTGGTTGCGGACAATTGCACCAGATATTGTCAAAGCAGAATTAGAAGACCAAGTTGTTGCTCCCGGTAGCGGAACTTATCCAAATCTACAACCCAACCTGTTTACATCGAACGGTTTAATTTTTAGCCCTAATACTGGAAACTCAGATGATGTTGCTAGTGGCACTTTCCTATTTGCTAACAATGCCATGTCTGCTTTCCAAAATAGCTTAGTACCACCTGCCAACCGCACACCGGAAAATTGGCAAGCATTGAACAGTAATTCTGTTAAGCGAGGGGCAAAAGTGTTTGAGAAAGCCAATTGCACAGTTTGTCACATTTCCCCCTTCTTTACCGACAATAAAATTCATCCGCTTGATAAAATTCGTACTAACCCAGCCCGTGCTCAGTCCCGCCTAGCGCTGAATAACTCGTTAGTGCCACCAAAGCTATACACTTTTGATACTCCTGTTCCCATACCTGCTAACGCCGAAGAACTGGATGTGCCAACGCAAGGTATCTCTGAGCAACCCACGACTTTACCTGAAGGTCTATTGCCGGATGGGGGTTACAAAACTCCTTCCCTACGCGGTCTCTATTTGAGCGCACCATATTTGCACGATGGTGGTGTAGCAGTACGTGCCGGAAGTCTGGCAGTTCATCCAAATGGTAGCTTTACTCTTGTCGATCCAAGTGGTTTAGGTTTAACTAACACTCTCAGTCAAGGCATACCAGCAGATGCTGCAAGTAGCTTGCGTGCTTTGGTCGATCGCGAACTTCGTGCTTTAGTTGTGCAAGCTAACAAAGCTAACCCTGGTTTAGTGCGTAGTAACCTTGATGGTACAGGTCACGAATTTTATGTAGATAGACAAGCTGGGTTTAATCCCAGGCAACAAACAGATCTCATTAATTTTCTGCTAGCACTTGACGACAACCCTGGTAGTTTTTAATTGATACGTTTTTACGAAATTGTGAGTTACTGTTAGCGCGAATTGCAAATTGGTCTCATGCAAGTAGGCTTTTATGCGATCGCTCACGTTAACAAAGCAACACCCCAGTCATTTGGTTAACTGGGGTGTTTGCTTATGGAGGTGATTTGTTGATTGGCTTTTTTAATACCCCCTTCCTGCTATCTGTTTCCATTAATTCCACTTCTCAGGTGAGAAGCGACAGGGCAGTTAAGAGACATTTTTGCATCTAGAAAGTTTCCATTAATTCCACTTCTCAGGTGAGAAGCGACTGCGTATTGTGGGCAGAGATTTCAAGGATGAAATCGAATATGCGTTTCCATTAATTCCACTTCTCAGGTGAGAAGCGACATGCAAAGGAAAACTTACCTTTTGCTTACTCATTGGCTTCTAGGGTTTCCATTAATTCCACTTCTCAGGTGAGAAGCGACATTATGCTTCTAGCAAACACATCAACACAGAAGTCAAAAAGTTTCCATTAATTCCACTTCTCAGGTGAGAAGCGACAGACCATCAACTGGGTATGCAGAACAATCAATTTGTTTCCATTAATTCCACTTCTCAGGTGAGAAGCGACTGCGGGCATCGATGCCGCCGTCGGCCGCCTGCTTTTGTTTCCATTAATTCCACTTCTCAGGTGAGAAGCGACCCCAGGTTGATGTACCTGCAGTTGTAGAAGAACCCGCAGTTTCCATTAATTCCACTTCTCAGGTGAGAAGCGACTGCAGCGCATACTTGCTCATTAATTGGGTTGCTATAACTCGTTTCCATTAATTCCACTTCTCAGGTGAGAAGCGACCTGATAGGAATATCCTGATTAAAGAATTGACTTGCTACTGTTTCCATTAATTCCACTTCTCAGGTGAGAAGCGACATCTGGAGTGAATAACATAACTGGTAAAGTATGCGAGTTTCCATTAATTCCACTTCTCAGGTGAGAAGCGACTATACGAACATCCAGGTGCTATTTTCGTTTACTGGAATAACGAGTTTCCATTAATTCCACTTCTCAGGTGAGAAGCGACATTTGAATCAGCGTCTACAATAATCAACGACATTGTTTCCATTAATTCCACTTCTCAGGTGAGAAGCGACGCTAACTTAGATGCCCACTTTAAATACATAGTGAAACGTTTCCATTAATTCCACTTCTCAGGTGAGAAGCGACGCGAGTGGAATAAACAGAGCATACCATTCACAACTTACTTGTTTCCATTAATTCCACTTCTCAGGTGAGAAGCGACGATAGCATAATCGCTTGATAAGCCAACATATCAAACAGTGTTTCCATTAATTCCACTTCTCAGGTGAGAAGCGACCCACAAGTATTCATTCCAGGCGATGTCCTGTATGTAATTCAGTTTCCATTAATTCCACTTCTCAGGTGAGAAGCGACCCCTCTAATTTAAACCCTTACCCTGTCTGATGTCCAGATGCCGTTTGCGACGGGGTCTGAGAGGAGAGCAATTTTCCGCTGAAACCAGGGGATAAAAAACGCTGAAACCCTTACTAGGAGAGATCTCGGCGGGGTCAACCAAAGAATAACCTTTTCCAGGTTTTGCCGACCCTGCCGCAATATTTTCGTCATTCGCATGAAAAGACTAGTCAAATCAAAAACCACAAACTACCTTAGACATAGAACACATTACCGAAGCATCAAACATCACACGTATGTATATCTCTACTCGTGCTGCATTAGTTCGCAATTTAGCTGTAGCTCTCCTGAATGGAACTATCACTCTCATTATCCTATTAATCGCACCTCTAGGATTGGCTGCAGTGATTACTAACACGCTTCTTGTGACTGTTGCTACTTTTGTCAATGCAACAGCAGGCGATCGCATCATCCACTTTTTGCAGCCATCACAAATTAAAACCTTAATATCTGAGGTAATTTCTTCCCAATCTCAAATGGTGTCTCGTCCAAATAATTCCAATCAAACTAGATAAACATTCTTGTCTCTTCTCTCTGTTTTCATATGCGTACTTTATATGTTTCCCGACAAGGTTGTTACATCACTCTGAAAGGCGAAAACCTAATAGTCAAACAAGGAGAAACCATCCACGGCGAAGTACAATTACCTCTGTTAGAGCAAATACTGATATTTGGTAAATCTCAAATAACTACCCAAGCCATCCGTGCTTGTCTCTGGCAAGATATCCCCATTGCTTATTTGTCGCGAATGGGATACTGCTATGGTAGAATTATGCCCATTGAGCGGGGATATCGGCAACTTTCTCGCTATCAGCAACAACTCACATCCGTTGAACGCTTGATAGTAGCGCAAAAAATAGTTCAGGTAAAACTCAAAAACAGCCGGACTTTTTTGATGCGACAGCAACGACGCAATCCTTCAGGAACCGCAGAATTAGCCATTAAAAGTCTAGAGCATCTGGTAAAGAAAGCAGAAGAAGCAGAAACAATTGAGCGACTGATGGGATTGGAAGGTGCTGGGGCTGCACAATATTTTTCTGCATTTGGCGAGTGTTTAAATAGCCCCAACTTTGTATTTTTAGCACGCAGTCGCCGCCCACCGGGAAATCCTGTCAACGCAATGCTGAGTTTTGGTTACCAAATTCTATGGAATCACTTACTCACACTGATTGAACTTCAGGGACTAGACCCTTACCATGCTTGTTTGCATCAAGGAACAGAACGTCATGCTGCTCTTGCTTCCGATCTGATTGAAGAGTTCCGCGCCCCCATCATTGACTCTCTAGTGTTATGGTTGGTCAACAGTAAAATTATGGATGCTCGGGAGGATTTTGAATATTATGATGGGGGCTGCTATCTCAATAACTCCGGTCGCCCCAAGTACATAAAATATTTCTTACAGCGTCTGGAGGAAGAAGTTCAAGATGCAGAGGGTGAAAAGCAACCGCGTTGGGATTTAATGACAAGGCAAGTCAAAGCTTTTAAAGAATTTGTCTACCATCCAACCCAGATATATAAGCCTTATCAAATACGCTAAGTCATGTTATTTTACGTGGTAGTATACGACATACCTTGTGATAAACGTCGCAAAAAAATATCAGATTTGTTAGAAGGATACGGTAAGCGAGTTCAATATTCAGTTTTTGAGTGTGTTCTGAATAAAAACAAATATGATGAACTGCGAAAAAGACTTCGCAAAAAAGTCAAATTGTCAGAAGATAGTTTGCGGTTTTATCCTTTAACCCGACACACATTAGACCAAATTGAAACTTGGGGTTCTCCGCCAGTGACAGAATTCCCAGATTCAATCATTATTTAAGGCGATCGCACATCTCCCCAGTCTTTTCCCTAAAATTAAAATACCCCTCAGGAAAAACCCAAGGGGAGATTAACATAAGTTCTTAGAAATAAAAAGTTAGATAGAGGGCTCAAAAACAAACCTTGTTTGGTTGAACCTAGTCTTTACTATAGGTATAAAAAATGAAGAAGTTGTGAAGGTTGAAAATTCAGTATTTTCACGCGACTGTCTTTATTTCAAGATAAGGGCGCTTTGCAGCCATAGCCCACCACCTCCTCCCACTCGAAGGTGCAAGATGTCAGCATTGCAAAAAAGCCAAGAATCAATAACCATTTAAGAGCCCAAGAGCTTTTTCAAGAGTTTCCAGCGCTTCTTCTAAATCTGAATAAAGTTCATCTAGCTTTTCTTGTCTTTCACTGGCAGCACTAGAATAGCTGTAATCTTCACGCAATTCTTCTGTTAAGAGCTGAACTTCACTCAAAAGTTCCGAACTTTTCTCAAGATTCTCTTGAATGATTTCCCATTTTTCTTTACGAATTTGATGATTTCCCATAATACAATACATTTCAGGAACGAAACCCAACATTATCAATGATTGGTTAGTTTCAGAAACAAAACCCAACACAATCAATGATTTGTTAGGTTAAGCTACTACAGTAGAAAAATCTCCTCTTTCATAGCTCTCAAAGGTGGTAAATAAGTCGGCGGAAATAAAATCAGTTATGTTAAAGGAATATAAACATCGCGATCGCCCTGACAAATGACAAATAACAAATAACAACCAAAACCCGTTCATTTTATTTGTACCGCTTTGCTTACTCCCTGTATTTAGTTTCATTCTGCAGGATGACTTTTTACATCAGTACGAACCTCAAAGTTTTATGAGGATATTGTGATTTACAGTTAGTTTATTATTAAATTCAGCAATGCCGTATTTGTTACTGCTTAGTCGTTGGGATGCATGCGCTAAAGCGCTACTACGAGCCAAATTGGAGATTTTACTTTTCGTTAGGTAGTTTTGTTTTTTCTCGCTGACTTACTTACAGGTCTACGGTTGCGAGAATGTTGTGTTTTAAACACCAGCGAATTAAGTAGAGAGCTTCTGCCTGACTTAATTGCTGCCAAATTAATTGCTCAATTAAACTGGCAGTAGGAAGTGGCTTGGTGCAAAATTCCCGCACGGTCAACAGGTCAAAGTTACCCAACCAGCGAACTAGGTTGCCATCAGGTAAGACAATCGCTTCTGTGCATTTAATCAACCCATTGATGTAAAGCCCTGTCATTTTTGTTTGTCCAATGTAATAAACTATAGATGGCAGTGCAGTATGACTAATAGAGGGTGGTGTTGGGTTAGTCGGCAGAGGCTGATTGCCGGATAGAGAATTGATATTAGAAATATGGTGGAGCCTTTCTGAGCTAACCAGTTCGCGGTAATACTGCGTTGCGTAATCTCGATCTGCTGGTGAATCTCGCCAAGTGCGAACAACAGCAGCAGCAGCCAAGGTACTCGATAGAGCAAAACGAATTCCCTGTCCAGCAATCGGGCTATATGCAAGTACCGCATCACCAACAGCTAGCCTGCGGTCTTGAATAGGTTCTTCTGACCACTGTGGAGAGACTGGTCGTCGCCCCAGAGAGTGTAGTTGCATTGGGGGAAGACACAAATTTTCTCTAATTAGGGTTTGAATCTGCTTATCGTTAATATGGTGTGAACTGACAACACCAATGGTCATGATATCTGGCAGACCAAGGCGATAAGCCCATCCCCCTGGGAATTGGACTATCCGCCCACGCAGTAAGTTTTCATTTCCAGAAGTACTAAAAATTTGTGCCATCTGTCTTTGATGTCGTTTGATAGGTCGTGACCATAGTGCTGAACGTCCTGTAGCGTCAATAGCTGCGGCAAATCGTTGTTCTACGCCATCTATAATTGAGCGCACGAATTCTTTTTCAACAATAAGCGGTGCAATTGTATTACTATATACTACGGTTGCGCCTTGTTGAATTACCATAGCGATCGCAGCTTGAGCCAACAAGGACCTTTCAACGTGTATATACCTTCCCGGTGTGATTGCAGATTCGTTACCTTGCCAAGCGTTTTCAAATCCATCTACCCAGAAACCGCCTGCCATCTGTAAAGCGGGTGTCAAATCAAGGGCATCAAATAGCCGCAAGGCTGATTCAGGAATTGCCTCAACGCCCTGAATGTGAGGCAGTCCACGACTCAACAATAGAGGGTGGAAGCCGCACTTGAGCAATCGCATTGCCACGGCGGCAGCAGACAACCCCATCCCCGCGATCGCTATATTGTTTTCCCAATTATTACTACTCACAAGCTGACACTCAACGCTGAAAAGATACTTAACACAATTTATATTAACTAACCAATCAAATTCCAGGAATATACGATAGCCTCGGTTATATCCAAGTATTTATGATGGGGGTTTGTGTGCAGCCTCGATTACTTGAAGTATTCTTTTATCCACCAATGGCTATTGGTCGCTTGGGTGGCAGTAATATCCCATTAGAGAGTTTCACCTGGCAGGAAGACCCAACTTTACACGGTGCAGCTAAAACAATTATTGAGCCAGCAATTAGTCTAGAAATCCAACCGAATGGTTCAATACGTCCCTATTTACCTAGCATTATTCACTTTAAGGATCAAAACCTCTGTCGTCCAGTCGCGCCATTTTTTGAGTTATGGGCGCGAGTACAAAATGCTGATGGCTCTATAGAAGAGGTTCCTCTAACAAATAAACTTCTTCAAGAATTAGCAGCAGTACCCCTTGATGCTGTTTCTTACGTGGTAGAAGCGGCAAATTTAAAAGCAGTAAGGCGCACTGGCGATGCAAGCTGTGGTTTTCATGCCAGAGTTGAGGTTCGTGCTAGCGATTCGCAACCTTATCCACTCTTGGCAACCAGTCCACGCGGAGTAGGTTTGGAACCCTTAGTTTTACCAGATAAGCCTATACCTCTGGGGCAAATTCAAGTGATTCGCCCTGTGGATGCTGTGGAGATGGGGGTAGACTTGGGTGTACTCCGCATTCGGTTTACCCCTGCTTACGGTCATGTCTATGGACCACCAACGGCTACCACAGCTCCTGCTCCCGGAACTAGACGCGTACACGAAATCGTTTTAGAACAAAATCGGATTCTGAACCCTAATTCCTCATGGCTCAAGTACGATGCTGATTTCACACGTTATAACAATCCCGACCCGTATGATACATATGATGGGGCTAGTGCGAATTCTCCTGTAGACAGCAATCTCTCTTGGGGTGTTGTCGATGATACTTGTGATGGCATAATTACAGCTTTTGTTGTAGTAGGTGGAGAGCGATTCAAGGCAGTAGCTCGATTCTTCTCAGGACCGCCAGACTTTTCTCCTGACCGCCGTCCTTTCCTCACCTTAGCTGATGACTTAGCTGACCGCGATTTGCCTGTGCCAGAGTTAGATGACGAACAGCTGACTACTTCAGAAATTGCCGATCTTTTCCAACGTGTGTTTGAGACAATAAGCTTGCTAAATTTGGATGCCAATCGCTCGCGGGCATTAAATGAAAATGCAGGCAGCAGTATACCTGGATCTGTTGCAACATCGCCACCCCGCACTGATTTTGGTAGTATGACATTTGAAGACAAGCCTTATGCAGATAAGGTGCCAGATTTGATTGGTCAACCAGTAGCCCGTGACCGCTTACCTTACTCAGCAGTTGCTGCTAGCGTTCATGCATCTTTAACAGATGTGGAAGCCCTAACTGATTTTCTGCGTACCTTCGGCATGCGGGTTGAGTACTTGTTGCGTCCCCCCTACGGCGTGGTGGCAGAACTCAGCGAACAGCCACCAGAAAAACCCGAACCCCGTCATCGGGATGTTCGCATCGCACGCGATCGCGTCCATGATATGCGTATGCCTCCTTATATGCGGGACTCGGATGCGACAGCGTTATCTCTAACAAGGCGGCAGTACAATCAAATTCTAGGGTTTGTGGACAAGCTCCGCGCCCAAGCCCCAACTCAATTAGCATTTACCGCGAACCAAGTTTCCCCAACATCTACAGTAGCTACACCAGTCCGCCGGCATATAGCTAGGGTTATTGCTCGGCGCTCAGATTCTCAGGAGTCGTAATAATATGCAATCTATTTTTGCCAACTCTGATTCGGCAATTGCTGGGAATCCACCACCTTGGTTTCACTTGATAACAGGCGATCGACCATTAGTATTTTTGATGGCAAACTCCCAACTTTTTGAAGTTAGCCCGGATTTTTTTGCAGACTTGGCAAATGGCAATCCAGAAGCGATCGCCGAATTACGTGCTACTGTACCGTCTGCTGGAGAAACAGTTAGTCCTTGGCACGCTGATAAAGAGCCAACTGCTATATCTCTAAATCTGGCACAATCGTGTAACTTAGCCTGTAGCTATTGTTATGCAGATGAAGGACGCTTTGGGGGAAAGCAACGTTTCATGTCTGTGGAAGTTGCTTTGAAAACCATCAAGCAACTGATTGACCGCGCCCGAGGACGACGAGTCACTATCGGCTTTATTGGTGGTGAACCATTTCTCAATCGCCCTACCCTTTACCGGAGTGTGGAATATGCCAATGAACTGGCGGCTCATCGCGGTATTTCTGTAGGCTTTTCCATCACCACTAATGGCACTCTACTAAATCAGTCAGACATTAAACTCCTGCAAGACAATCCTTTTGCTGTGTCGGTAAGTATTGATGGGGGTGCAAAGATTCATGATTTACACCGTAGTAACCATTCCGGTACGGGCAGCTTTGCTACAGCTGTGGAGCGCCTCCGCCCTTTACTTAACAATCCAGGTCGAGCCAAGATAGCCGCACGTTCTACAGTAACTCGTGACGATCTGCGAGTGTTAGAACGGGTCGAGGCGCTCAGTGCAATTGGGTTTCAAGAAATTGGCGTTAGCCCTCTGCGGACATCCCCTGAGCCGAAATTGGCTTTTACCTCAGAGGATTGGTCAATTTTTCTGCAAGAAATGATTCGGGTAGCTGAAGCTGAATGGCAAGCAGTGTTAAAAGGTCAGGAGTTTCGCTTTTCTAATTTAGCGATCGCTCTGCGGGAAATTCACCGGGGTTCCTGTCGTCCATTGCCATGTGGTGCCGCAGACAGTTATGTATCTGTGAGTGCTGAAGGTAATTACTTTACCTGCCACCGTACTATCGACCAAGACGGTTTTGCCTTAGGAACTTTAGCTGATGGACTTTCTCAAGTAGCTCGCGAGGAGTTTTTGCAAGCGCGATCGGTCGATCGCCAAGAACCTTGTCGTTCTTGCTGGGCACGTTACCTCTGCGGTGGCGGCTGCCATGCTGAAGTCATTGCATCTGGGCGTCATGGTTGCGATTATATCCGGGGCTGGCTGGATTACTGCTTGCGTTATTACAATCGCGCTTTATCTGAACGTCCTGAAATTTTTGATTACCCACACACATAACCATTATGAGTGAGAAAATTTTTCCCCGTAACCTGACAGCTAGAGCCGACCGACTTGTGGTTGGTAATCCAGTTACCACACGCTTAGAAAGTGGTGTTGGCAACTGCTATCCGGGGCTGGAATTTGACCAACGCAATCTGGATCGCCGTTTTTTTGCTGGGCTAATTTTTGAGTTTGTTTCTGAAAGCGACAATCCCAACCCAGATGCTTTGCGTGGAGGTGCTCTCTTGCTTGGTCTGGAACTAAACGATCCTGAGTTGAACCCGGCTTTCCATAACCGCAATCCAGAGCTAGTAGAGGTAGCAACACAACTACGTGCCTCACTCCGTGGAGCACCAGGTGATACCTTATCTACAGGTAGATGGTATCTTGATTCCCTAGAACAGGGAGGAAAGCAAATACCCCTGTTTCAAATAGGTGAAGATGGCAAAAAAATACCGCTAGATGGTCTAATTGTTTGGCGTTTGGTCCGTTCTCTGGAACCTAGCTTAGTTAAAATCAAACTCTGGCGACGCGATGCACCTACCGATAGCCAACCTCCAGCCACTAGTGAAATAGAACTGAATGGCTGGCGTCGGGTTTTTGTCGATTCTCAAAGGTAGGTTGGGTTGAGGAACGAAACCCAACATTCAATCAAGTATCAAGGATGAAAAAATAAGTAGAGCAACGCAACCCAACATTTTAACACCTTATTAATCTTGCATAATAAATCAAATCTTCGGTGAGCCAAGTACGCCCAGTAAGAGCAGTGACCAGGGTATATTAAGATCGGGCACAAGCCACGCGTACTTTCTCAGTACAGGCAACGTAAAAGGGGCAATAAAACGCAAAGAACGGAGCGATACGGGACGATTTCCATCAGAATCTACAAGCCCATATTGCTTAGCCAGTTCCGCAACAACTTGCACCCGTCCTGTCCGGCGCATCACATTTGGCTCTGCAGCCAGCTTAGCAATGACACGTCCTGTAAGCAAGGGAGTTTCCCAGTTATAGCGATCGCGGAATAATGCGTTTTTTGGGTCAGTAGTATCGTTTTCCTCAATTTCAGATGCGAAACGGGAAAAGAGTTCCGTACCGACAATACCCGGCCAAATAGAGACAGAGGCGATGTTATGGGGCTTTAGCTCAACAGCCATATCCGCTGCTAATCGATCGCAAGCTGCTTTGCCAACACCGTAAGCTGTGCCAAAAATGTAGGACAAACCCCCCCACGAGGAAATGGTGCAAATCAGTCCCTGCTGGCGTTTGGTCATCATCCCAGCAGCAAAAGCACTTGCAATATAATGGCTCCGCAGACCAACATTGTTAGTAGCATCCCAAAGACTGGGTTCGCAATCCCAGAACGGCTTCCCATTAGCGTTTGTTAATGCCTGAACTCCTGAGAAAGCATTATTGACCAGTAGGTCGAGTTGTCCGTGTTGCTCATCTTGAATGCGATTGAAGAGCAAACGTACTTGCTCGTCATTACTGTGGTCTACTTGGACGGGAATGCATACACCACCAACTTCCTCAACAGCTGCTTTGGTCTCACCCAGACTGCCTGAGATGCCACCATTGGAATCAGTGTCAAGACTGCGACCCGTGACATACACAGTCGCCCCTGCTTCACCGAGACCAACAGCAATTCCCTTGCCAATTCCCCGTGTAGCACCCGTCACCAATGCTACTTTCTCCTCAAGATGTTTCATTTATATTATTTAATGCTATTATGTAGTATAATCGTAATATAACGTTTCTCTCTTGAATCCAATACCGTAGGGGCGTTCACGTAGTGTGCCGACGAAGGAGGCATACGGTTGTTCGCCCTCCTGTATGTATTAAACAATATAAAGCGAGGCAAAAAATGAACCATCGGGACTTCTAAAGCCGGACTTGACGAATCCAGCTAATGGCATTCACGCCATAAATCTTATCGTCTACAAAATAGCTGAGACTCTTCAAGCTTCCGGATATCCAGAACCAACAATTTGGCGTTCTTCACCCATTACCACAGTCGCAGATAACTTCGACAAACTGTATTTCCCTTCAGATAGTTTATCGCGCTCGCCAAAATACACCCGCTACCTAAGCGACGGTAGACTGCTCAGAACTCACACCACTGCCATCATGCCAGACTTACTCCCCAAATTACGGGGAGACCAACTCATCCTGCATCCCGGTATTTGTTACCGTCGGGATGTAGTGGATAAACGCCATGTCGGTGAACCCCACCAGATGGATGTTTGGCTGATAAGCGAACATCAACATTTAGCTAGGGAAGCCCTAGTCAAATTCATTCAAACCATTATCCATGCAGTTCTTCCTGGGGTCTCCTACCGCCTCAACGAAACCTCACATCCATACACTTGCAACGGTTTAGAGATAGAGGTTTTAGTTAATAACAAATGGGTTGAAATAGGCGAATGTGGAGAAGGTCACCCTGGCTTACTCAAACCGGGATATAGTGGCTTAGCATCGGGTTGGGGAATAGACCGTTTGGTCATGCTTGTTAAAGGAATAGATGATATTCGCTTATTGCGAAGTAGCAATCCCAAGATTGCAGCCCAAATGACTAACCTGGAACCCTACCATCAAGTATCTAACCAACCAATTATCTGTCGGGATATATCCATTGTCACTGGGCTTGATGTCGAGTTAGAAGATATCTGCGAACAAATAGTAGAAACGTTAGGAGATGACGTGGAACTTTTAGAGTCCGTAGATATTTTGAGCGAAACTCACTATCACCAACTTCCCCCACAAGCAATTCAACGGTTGGGTATCCAACCCAATCAAAAGAATTTGCTAGTGCGAATGACTCTTCAGAGTTTGAATTCCTCTATCACCAATCAAAAAGCTAATATCTTGCGGGAATTGGTATACCAAAGAATTCATCAGAGCAACGGCAAGCATTGATGATTGGACTCAACCGAGCCTCGAAATATCTGTGGCTGCTCCCCGCCTTGTGCGATCGCTAGCGTTTTATGTTGCAAGAACCCGGTGCGCTGGTAGCTTGTAGGTCACGCCCGCTTCGTGCATCTAATCATCATATAGACACTAGCTCTTTGCTATATCGCATGACTATTTATGCTGCTATTTCCTTAATCGATTGATGCTGAATTCAATATGGCTTGGGCAATAATATCCGCTGCTAAGTTTCTTTGCTCAGAGTTAGAACGAACTTTTGATTCAATTTCAATATGAACAAAAGTTTTCTTTAAGCTACGACTGTACTGGCCTTGAATGTTAGAAGTTGCTCTCAAACTTTCAAAGGTATCACCTGAAACACCGACACCATTTACTTGTATATTTCGAGGATCTTTGACAGAGAGAGTATTGTAAGCACGAGCATCAAATCCCTTATCCTCCAATAGTCGATCCAGAGTTAATACTTCATTTGATAAGCTTCCATCACCATTTGATATTATAAAATTTACCCCTAAAGGAATTTTATGGTGGGAACTATTTGAAGCTTTATAACCATGAATTTGAAAGGTTACGACAGAATCCGTAGAGCCAATCCACACCTTATGTACCTCCTGAAAAATGGATTCTTTCACATGAGCTACATCGGCAAAGTCTTTATTGCTAGGGTCACGACCATTGGAGTAACGGTGAGTGCCAGCCAAGAGGAAACCTTTGCTCCGACTTTCGCGAAAAATACGTGCTGCCATTTCAGGGGTGTATCGATCGAATGAAGGGTGTGGAGCTTCTATTAGTGCCTTAGAAGTGTACGAACGATTTAGAAAATAAGAGCCCCATCCATGGGTAGGTTTGCTATCAACTAATTTTGCCTCAAGTCCATAAAAAACTAGACCTGATGGTATATCTGCATATTTAATCAGGCAGTAGCCGATCGCATCTGCCTGTTGAGCTAAATCGGTGATACTACCTGACAGCAGCGTTGATGCAAGAGCTGCAAAAGTAGCCAACTGACTTGGAGTGGGAACTCTATAAAGATTTGAATCTTGTTCAAAGCATAGCTTCTCAAGCTCTGTAACGTATTCCACAAAGTCTCCGGAGCGTTCCGCGATTCTAACCATGTTTGTAAATTTCGCTCTAGCAGTATGTAAGGAAAGATAAAGAAAAGGATGAAAAACGACTTTAGCATATCCTCTGGCTTTCTAAAGTAGGAACTCTTTCTCTAACTGCTCATCTTGGGTGGGGGTAGCACCACGGATCGCCAATGCCAAGATTGTATTGGTTTGATAGCCGATCGCGTCGAACCAAATATCTCAGAAGCGATCGCGGCGTTCACATCTACTCGGTGGTAAAAGCTAGCCTTCTGTTGGCAAAATCGATTTCCAATTTGAGCAAATGTCTCTTTTGTTACCGGATGAATCCAATCTGGTACTAGAAATCCTAGAGGCACGGCGACATAGGCGTAGTTGAGGATATCCGGTGCTGGTAACTCCAAGTTAGGAGTTGACAGAACTTCTCCCTCGTAAAGGATGAGGTCTAAGTCGATGCTACATTGGGCTTTGCCTTCCTCTCCCCTAATTCGACCTAGTGAATCCTCTATTGGACGCAGTATTTGCTCATGCAGATCGATTGCTGGCAAACTTGTCTCTACTAGGCAGACACCATTGAGATAAGGTGGGCTGGTCGGTTTGCCGATTGCTGGATTTTCGTATACTGCCGATATACCCAATATCCGTACCTGTTGATTCAAAGCTTTTAACCCCTTGACCAGGTTAGACTTAGCTTCATAGTTAGAACCAAAAGCAATTAAAGCAAGTAACATCTGATTGTTCGCGTTCTGAAGATGTGACTAAGAAGAATTATCTACCAAGCCGCGATAAATATCATAGTGTGTGATTTGAACCACCTTGTATTCCTTGACCCTTTGCTCGGCTATGCCTAAAATTTCAGCCAGTTTGGAAATACTCATTTTTGCAGCAATTCGAGCTTTGATTAAAGCATTCGGTAGCTTATTGAAACTTTCTACTTTTACCGTTATTGGCTGAGTGCGATCGCAATTAATCAACCTTTCATATTCCGCAATTTCTTTCTTTAATTCGTCAACTTGGCTCTGATAGGAATCTTTGTGTAATTTCCAACGCTTAGGATCTGCTTTCAAATCTTCATTACCATCAAATTCAGCCACAGACTGCTCAAATCTGACTTTTCACGTCATGTGGAAAACCTAACCCCCCAGCCCCCTTCCCTACAAGGGAAGGGGGAGAAATCAAAGCCTCTCTCCTTGTAGGGGAGAGGTTGGAGAGGGGTTTTCCTTTCTCCCGTGAAAAGTCAGGCTCAAATTTCCGCAACCATTCTTTGGTCTTTTGATATTGTTGCTCGTTTTTTATCATTATGGCTTCCACCTGACCAAATCAATAGCAATAATTCCCTTGGGTGTATTCGTTCTTGTATCAAATAAAAAAAAATCTATATATGCTGTATATTATTCTATAGGAACCCAGTTTGATTATTGAAAAAATCTAAGTATTTGTATGGTGGGCAGTGCCCACCACAACTTAGATTTGGTGGGCTTTAGCCCTACCTACGTGTATTTCAAAAATCAAATAGTAATCCTATACAATCTCTCAGTAGAGAAGATGAATTGAATAATTTAGCGTTAGCGTGTTAAAGATTTAATAGGTGTTGCTACAACTTTATAACTGGTAGCGATCGCACAACACAGGAGATGATTCCTTGATTTAATTCCTGTAAGCAAAATTGGTATGACCACTTTATTTGCTCAGCACATGGTTTAAAAATCATCGATATGACTCCTACAAACCGAGCTACTTGTAATCGTTTACTTTTATAAATATTAAATATCTAAATCATCCAGTTTTACACCTTTACCTTCACGTAAACTTTGCCGCGATTTATGAATCCGCTTTAAAAAGCATGAATCATTCTCTAGTTGGTAATCAAATAAATTTTCATCTGACTGTAAACCAATCAAAATTCCAATGGTTTTTCCATGATTGATAATAACTATTTCTTCGTTTTCAGCTAATTCTAAATATCTAGATAGATCGTTCTGAATTTCCGCGCTTTGCTACTTCCTTCATCTAATTCTCCTTCTTGTGCAAACCCAGTGTTTCTGCTTCTAATTTTGGCACAATTGCCAAAATCTCTACCTCATTTACTTGCAATCTGCTGTAAAACAAAGGACAATCATTCAGCATGACAAAGTCCTATTCTAAATCAAAAACGTGAAATCAGTAGAGTTATTTACGGGTGCTGGGGGTTTGGCGATAGGAACAGCTTATGCAGGCTTCCATCACTTAGCACTCGTGGAACGGGATAAGCACAGCTGTCATACTATCCGGGAAAATCAACACCGGAGGGTGTCTGTTGTTAGGGACTGGCGTGTCCATGAGATGGATGTTGCAGATTTTGATTTTTCTACTGTTGATGGGGAAATAGATTTACTGGCTGGTGGTCCACCTTGTCAGCCATTTTCGATTGGTGGTAGGCATGGTGCCCATCTTGATTCGCGGGATATGTTTCCCCGGTTTTTTCAAGCGGTGCGCGAGTTACGCCCTAAAGCCTTCCTAATTGAGAATGTGCGGGGATTGCTGCGACAAAATTTTCTCAATTATTTTGAGTATATTACTTTACAGCTTGCCCACCCCGAATTACAGCCCAAACCAGATGAGTCATGGGTTGACCATTTGGCACGGCTGGAACGCCATCACAACAGTGGTGTCAGTGATGACCTTGGTTATCGGGTTACTTTTAGGTTGCTCAATGCGGCTGATTATGGTGTACCGCAAAAGCGGGAACGGGTTTTTATAGTGGGTTTCCGTTCCGATTTAAACGCTAATTGGTCTTTTCCCGAACCAACCCATACCTCTGAAGCGCTAATTTGGCACAAGTGGGTGACTCTTGAGTATTGGGAGAGGCACGGTATTTCTACTCATGACCGTCCAGAGATGCCAGCAAGATTAAAATCGCATTTGGAACGATTTGGAGCAAATTTGTTGGGTACAATGACTGCCCCCTGGCGTACTGTCCGCGATGCTATTTCTGACTTGCCACCGCCTGAAAACATCGATCTAGCTGCATCGATACCCAACCATGTTTATATTTCAGGGGCAAGAAGTTACCCAGGACACACGGGTAGTCCTTTGGATGAGCCAGCTAAAACTTTGAAAGCAGGGGTACACGGTGTTCCTGGTGGGGAGAATATGCTTGCCTTACCGTCTGGGGAAGTGCGTTATTTTACGGTACGGGAGGCGGCAAGATTGCAGACTTTCCCCGATGATTATTATTTTCCCTGTACCTGGGGTGAGTCGATGCGTCAAATAGGCAATGCGGTTCCTGTCACCCTTGCTTATGTTATTGCTTCTACCATCTGCAATCATTTGCAGGAATTAACATCAGGCAGAAAAATTGTAAGTCGAGCGGGCAAGCTTTAAACTGAATGACCGCGCTACTGAGGGTTTGTTTGTAGAATTGGGAAGGCTATCGCGAGCCTGCAGTTTCCGCATCGCCTCAATCAAAAGCGATCGCATGGAAAACAGAGGCTGTTGCTGAAGGCGATACCCACACGCATTGGGTCGTCAATAATAACAGCAATCTTGGTTGGGAAGGAATTGTTATGATATGTCTAGTGTTGAGCGCCAGTACTGCCCAAGTAGCATAGCTAACGTTACACCACGCATGACCTCTGACAAAAAAGTTCTAAACAGATAAAGATTATATGCCTTTACCGGGTGGAGAAACTGACAAAATCGGCAATCGTTATGAAGGTCGTTGGACTGTATTTTGCATGGCAGATGTCATGGATGAGAAAGCTGATTCTATCCGTTTGGAAAAACCTGGTGAAGACGCTTTCGAGTTTTTTCTCCGTCGAAATGGTAAGTTGGAGTACCACCAAGTTAAGCGGCAAAAAAGTGGACGCGGACGCTGGACGCTTAGTGCTTTAGAAGATAAACAAGTTCAAGTCCTATCAGATTTTTGGAAAAAACTTCAGGCTCCAGATGTTTCTTGTGTATTCGTTTCTACTCAAGATGCAGACGAACTGGGAGAATTGGCTAATCGAGCAAGAGACGCTGCATCGTGGACGGAGTTCGAGCATGATTTTCTGAACAAGACGCTGTTCGGTCACTTCAAGACACTGTGCCAAAAATGGGGCAATTGTTCTCAAATGGACGCGTTTGAAGCTTTGAAGAGAGTTCGTGTTGAAACAGTGGGAGAGAAGTTTCTTGTTGATACTATTGAAAATCGTCTCGCTGCTTTAGTGGAGGGCGATCCAAAAACCATCAGAATTGAATTGGCTGAATTAGCTCAAGACAGAATTCATCACGAATTGACGGCTCATGACATTTGGCATTATCTGCTGCAAGAACGAGGCGATCGCCGTCGCCAATGGGGTAATGACCCCCACGTGTTGGCTGCTGTTGAGAATGCAAACAATCTTTACATTTCTTCACTGCGCGAGCAGAGAGCGATCGCAGGTGATATTATTCCTCGCGATGAGGCGCAGATTGCCTTTGAGCAATTGACTGAAAAAAAGCAGAGCATTTTGCTAGTAGGTGAAGCGGGAGTTGGCAAGAGCGGCGTCATGCTGCAAGTCTTGGAGAAGCTGCACAATCAAGGTTTCCCGATATTAGCTTTTCGTGTAGATAGTCTAGCTCCAATACCACTGCCCGATAATGTAGGTCAACAGTTAGGTTTGCCGGGTTCTCCTGCTATTGTTTTAGCTAACATCGCGCAAAAACGAGATTGCGTGCTTGTCATCGACCAGCTTGATGCTGTAAGTTTAGCATCAGGTCGCAATCCAGAATTCTTTACTTGTGTAGATCTGATTATTCAGCAAGCTCAAGCGCATCCTAATATAAGGGTGCTACTGGCTTGCCGCAAGTTCGATTTAGAAAATGATTACAGGATAAAAAAGCTTTTGAGCAGCGAAAATGCCATCGCTCTTGCTGTAACCATTAATCGCCTTGCTCATTTGACAGTGAGAGAAACCGTTACCAAGTTAAGTTTAGATGCGACGCGACTAAGTGAAAAGCAAATCCACTTACTGTCTGTACCGTTACATTTGAGTTTGTTAGCAGAAATAGCTAAAGATTCTTCTATAGATGTTTTAAACTTTCAGACAGCAAAGGAACTATACGACCAGTTTTGGAAATACAAAAAATCGAAATTACTCGAACGCCTTGGTCGCTCTGTTCAATGGACGCAGGTTATTGATGCATTATGCGACTACATGAACGGTCAGCAACAACAAAGTTTGTCTGCTCCCGAGAGGGTTGTTGATGAATTTGCAGATGATGCTAATGCGATGGCTTCCGAGCATATTTTGACTTGGGAAGGCAAGCGTATTTCATTTTTCCATGAAACTTTTTTTGACTATGCTTTTGCCCGTCGCTTTGCCGCTCGCGGTCAGAAATTACTACCGTTTTTGGGGAGACGGGAGCAACAACATTTATTCCGACGTGCTCAAGTTCGCCAAATTCTTCTGCATGAACGCGAAGAGGATTTTGACCAATACCTTGCGAATCTCGAAGCCTTACTTACTAGCTCTGAAATTCGCTTTCACATTAAACAGGTCGTGTTTGCTCTGTTGGGAACAATAGATAAACCCAAGCAAGAAGAATGGGAAATTATAGCTCCTTTGATTGCTAAGGGAGACGCCGCACTCTCACAACAAGTTTGGCGAACTTTGTATGGTTCTGTAAGTTGGTTTCAACTGTTAAATTCTCTTGGAATTATACAGCAATGGCTAAGAGATAAAAATGAGGAACTCGTTGATAAAACGATAACTCTTTTATCAAGAATGCAAAGTCAAATTCCAGACCAAGTAGCAGAGTTAGTAGAGCCTTTTGTCGGTTTATCAAATGTTTGGCGAAATCGGCTTGTCTACCTAATACAATGGTCTCAACTAGAAACAGGACGCCGCTTTTTTGAACTGTTCTTGCGGCTAATTGATGAAGGTATTCTTGACGAAGCAAGAGGAGCGATCGCTGTTAGTAATGACTTCTGGAGTCTTATATATTCTTTACCAGAAAAACGTCCGGAATGGGCTTGTGAGGTAATCGGTCACTATCTTAACCGACATTTGAGTTTAAGTCTCGCTACCGGACAATCTAATCCATTTGACCGACATCAAGGAACTATTCCCGACAGTCAATATGATGACAGGATATTTATAGAGAGTGCTCGTCGTGCGCCAAGAGAATTTGTTGACCAAGTTCTTCCCTTTATACTGCGCCTGTTGGAATTGACGGCAAGAAAAGAAGGCGATCCGCCCTGGAAAGATTCAATATGGTGGTTCCGGTCTTATGGCAGAGACTATGGCATTAACTATGCATTGTTAAATGGGATAGAAGCAGCATTGTGTAGTTTAGCTGCAAACTATCCTGAAGATTTTGCTACTCTTGCACAACAGCAACTTCGACAGTCAAATTTTGAAACAATTCAGTATTTGTTAGTTCGTGCTTACACTGCTAACCCAGAAAGATTTGCTTCTGTTGCTATTGATTATCTTTGCGAGCAACCAGCCAGACTCAAAACAGGATACTCTGCTGGTGCTGGCAATGTTCATGCTGCTCCTTTCTGGGCTACTCGTCAACTGCTAGAAGCAACGACTCCCTATTGTTCTCCAGAAAAGTTGGTACAACTGGAAAAAGTAATTTTGAACTACTACACCAATTACGAGAAAAGCAGTGATGGTCTTTGGTTTCGAGGGTATCCACAACTGATTCTGCTAGATGCTATTGCTCAGAATCGAATGACACAAGCTGGGATTCGTCGGCTACAGGAGTTAAAACGCAAGTTTACAGATTTAGAGTTGCTAGAACCACCAGGAAAAATTGAGCCACCAGAGTCGGTAGAAGCTCGAATTGTTGGTTCTCCAATTCCCGACCAAGCAGCAGACAAAATGACTGATGAGCAATGGTTACAAGCAATTGCTCGGTATGATTACGATGATTTAGGCACTCGATTTCAACGCACTGGGGAACTTATAGGTGGTGCTCATCAACTATCAAGTCTTTTGGAAAGCCAAGTTAAGAAGCAGCCAGCACGTTTTGCCTCGTTAATTTGGCGGTTTCCAGATAATGCGAATTCGTCTTATTTTGATGCAGTTTTGCGCGGTATTGCTGAAGTTGGGCTGGATGTTGAAACTGCATTTCGTGTCTGTCAACGCTGTCATCAACTACCACAACGTCCCTGCGGTCGCTGGATTGCGTGGCTGTTTGAGAAATTAGCTAACCTTCCTTGGACAGTGTCAGCTTTAGATATTCTGCTTTGCTATGCACTCAATGACCCCGATCCAAAGCAGGAATTGTGGCGTACTCCGACTTCCAATGGAAGTGTTTACTATGGTGGCGATATTCGTGAGGCTGGAATCAACTCCACACGTGGTAGTGCTGTAAGTGCGATCGCCAAGCTAATTTTTGCTGATAAAAATCGCGCTTCCTACTTACTCATACCTATGCAGCAGATAGTCCGAGACTCTTCTATTGCTGTTAGGTCTTGTGCTGCTGAGGCACTGACAGCGATGTTAAATTATGACAGAGATTTAGCTGTCAACCTTTTCCATGAACTTTGTAAAACTGAGGATGTACTTTTAGCAACGCATACTGTTGAAAAGTTTCTAAAGTATACATTGCCAACCCATTTTCAACAACTAGCGCCAATTTTGGAACGCATGATTACTTCTGATTTACCAGAAGTAGTAAAGGTTGGTGCTCGGCAGGCTTGTCTTGCATCTTTAATAATAGTGGAGGCGCGTTCCTTGGGGGAACGTTGTCTTACTGGTACAGAATCACATAGAATTTCAGCTGCTAGAATCTCTGTTGCTAACCTGAGGACGGCTCATTTTCGCGAATTTTGTGAAACTGGGTTAACTCAACTTTTTAACGATTCTGATAAGAATGTTCGCAAACAAGCAGCTAAGTGTTTCTTCCGTTTTGAGGGAGAGGAATTAGGTGCATATGTTAATCTGGTTGAGGCATTTGTTAAAAGTCTTGCATTTGAAACTGACTGCAGTCATTTAATTAGTGCCCTTCAGAAAACAACAGCTAAACTGCCAGATATTACTTATCTAGTTTGTGAAAAATTTATCGATTCTTGTGGTTCATCTGCTGCTGATATCCGTACCCGTAGTGCAGCTGATGCAAATGAAGTCAGTGAATTACTAATCCGCCTGTACAGTCAAAGTAAGGATGAAACCTTGCGATCGCGCTGCCTTGATTTAGTCGATCGCATGATGCAGATGGAAACCTACGGATTGGACAAAGCCTTACAGGAGTTTGAAAGATAGTCTAAAAAGCAAGCTCAAGTCAGTAAAGATGAATGGGAAGCGTTTTAAAAATGTGCCATTACCCCACTCCCATCAATGAAGTACATCAGTAGGGGCGAACAGCCGTATGCCTACGAGTGTCGGTATGCTGCGCTTTAACATAGCCTGCCCGCAAAACTTACGTCCTTACAAAAATCTGTACCGCACGCTTGTTACAATCTGCTGTAATACCATTGCCCAACTTATCAAGATACAGTCATGATTACTCAAATGATGGTTCAGCCCTCATTCTGGGTCGAGTCTGGAATTCAAACCAGCAAAGTTAGAAATTTGCTTTTGTTTAAATTCACCTCAGGACTACAGTCTCGACTCGAAGAACTTTCCGAGAAGAGAAAAGCTGGTATGCTGACTTCCTCCGAAGAAGCAGAATTAGCAGGAATATTAGAACTTGATAGGATTTTTACTTTGCTCAATGCTAGGATAATTTCTGAACATGACAGTTGATTGTGCTACCAAAAAATTAGTCAGAGAAAGAGCTAAATTTCTTTGCGAATGCTGTCTTTCTTTAGAAGAGGCAAGTGCATCTCTGTTTTTATTGACCATATCATTCCACAATCTCTTAGTGGAGAAGATGAATTTAATAATTAAGCGTTAGCGTGTTCAAGATTTAATAGGTGTCGCTACAACTTTATAACTGGTATCGATCGCGAAATGCAGGAGATAATCCCTTTATTTAATCCCCGTAAGCAAAAGTGGTCAGACCACTTTATTTGCTCAGCACATGGTTTAAAAATCATCGATATGACTCCTACAACCCGAGCTACTTGTAATCGTTTACTTTTATAAATATTAAATATCTAAATCATCCAGTTTTACACCTTTACCTTCACGTAAACTTTGCCGCGATTTCTGAATCCGCTTTAAAAAGCGTAAATCATTCTCTAGTTGGTAATCCAATAACTCTTCATCTGACTGTAAACCAATCAAAATCCCAACGGGGTTTTCATTATTGATAATAACTATTTCTTCGTTTTCAGCTAATTCTAAATATCTAGATATATCGCTCTGAATTTCTGCTAGTGCTACTTCCTTCATCTAATTTTCCTTCTTGTGCTAACCAAGTTTTTAAACGCTTGTCGAGCGATAACTGCGTATATAGCGAACTTAAATCATTAACCAACAGCGAACTCAGTAAATTGCCGTTTGAAGGGAGAATGAAAAGCTAATACAATGTCTTTATGGGGTACACCTCGACTGGTAAGTTCGTTGGCAATACCTCCCTCAGTTCCATCGTGCTGAATCCAGATTTTTTCGTTTTTAATATCTAGATGTAAAACACAACCGTATACACGGCGTTTGTTTGACCAGCCTGCATGAACTAGTTGATATCTATCTTGATCGCGATCGAAAATGACTTGTGCTTCAACTTCTTCATTGCTGGCTTTGATTTCGCTGTAAGCTAGTAAAAGTTCTTGAATAAGTTGACGGTACTGTTCTACTTTTGCCATTTAACGATCGCCTCCTTTTGTTCTCTCTTTTCTTGGCGCTCTTGGCGTCTTGGCGGTTAATAATTTTTACCTATCAAATAGGACTGCTATAGCAAAGGTATATTTCTTTCAAGAGTTAGGTAAACGTTCGGCTTTGACACCTACCAGAGTACCCAACCCAGGTTGATTTTTGGATAGCGTCACCGATATCACACCGAACAGGTCTCTTAGGCAGGCGATTGAGAATTGGAACATACCATTTAATCAAATCGTAGGTTTTTTGGACAATCGATAATTCTTCCATTTATTTACAGCAGGTTTCATCTTTATAAACTACAACCTAGGGTAGTTTACGATATTATTTTACTTGTTTAAAGGGAAAAAATTTGATGAGTTTAAGACAGGCAATTGGACTAACGCAGTTTCTCTCAAAAAAATCGTGTTAAAATTTGTTACAAAGGTGGAAACTTAAGAGCTTACCTTATGGCTGAGTGTGGTGTGATGAAAATGCTAAAAAAATTCGGCTCGCTTCGCTCGCGTAAAGAGAAAAAAGAATAAGAGAAAAGGGCAAAAGTGCTAGAGTGTAAAGGGTACTAAGTCCTCGGCGCAAACCCACAAACAACCCGAAACCCGTTGAAATCGTTGAAGTCGTTGTCCGGGAAGTGGTCGTTGCGATACGCAGAACGACAGTGCTCAGGATTGTCGTACCACGAACCACCGCGCAGCAGCTTTATTTGATTATCATTATTATTTTTTATCCAAATACCCCCATCACTAGGTGCTGCTTCGTAATTACTATGCCAATCATCAGCACACCATTCCCAGACATTGCCATGCATATCATATAACCCAAAGGCATTGGCTGGAAAAATTCCTACTTTTGTTGTTTGCTGACGATACTCACCTAAAGGTCCTTGCCAATAAGAACCCTTCCGTTTACCATCCTTGTCATCTGTTCCATTATAATTAGCCAGGTCGGTATTAATAGTCTCACCAAAATGAAATGGTGTAGTCGTACCAGCACGACAGGCATATTCCCACTCTGCTTCGCTCGGTAAACGATATTCTCGCCCGCTATATTTAGATAGCCTAGCACAAAATTCCATCGCATCAAACCAAGAAACACATTCTACAGGACGGTCATCACCTTTGAAATGAGATGGAGCGGGTTTTAAATCTCGTTCAACTTTGGGCAATGCAGCAACTGCTTTCCATTGTGCTTGGGTGACTGGATATTTACCCATGAAGAAGGGCTTGATGGTAACTTGATGTTGCGGGCGTTCCCTATCTTTACTACCTTCTTCATCTTTTGGTGCGCCCATAGTAAAAGTCCCACCAGGGATATCAACCATCTCCAAAGTAATACCATTACCCAAGTCTTCAACAAAGAATTTTGCTCTACCCGGACGGCGATTAATAACAATTTCTTTTGTCTTTTTCTCTACTTGTACTGTCGCCACCTCAAACTCAAATTCTTGTAAACGTGGGGAAGAAGATTTTGGCTTTTCTCCTCCCGGTACTAATTCTGGTGGGATAGAAAGTTTTGCTTGTGCTACCGGGTAAGAACGGTGTAAATCTTCTTGCTTGACTTTTGAAGGGTTAGTTAAAACCTGAGTCACAACTTGGGCGTATTTCACCAAGTTTCGATATTTTTTTAATTGAGGTGCTAGTTCTTCGGTAATCCTTGCTAAACGTAACATTTCTGTGCGATCGCACAATCGTCCCTCAGCATCTTTTTGAGATGCAGCAATATCAAAAGCTTGAGCTATCTCACTCACTGCTTTTTCTCTTTGTGTATTTAAATACACCATTGCCGACCATTGTTGTGCCTGTAGTTCCTGCGGGCTCACATAAGGATTAGTTTGTGCTAAATATTTAACATAGCTAATGAGCGCCTTTGCAACTTCTTGCATCTGCTGTTCGGCTTCTGGTAATTTACTGCTCATGTCTTCCAGTAAATAATCCCGTACAGCAGTGTCCATTGCATAAAGCTCATACCCTACCTGACTGCATAAATCTGACAGTAATAAATCTACTTCTGCAACCCAGTGTACTTTCCCCCGTAAAAACTGTACTCTCAGGAAGTTCAACAATTCTGGCGTCAACACTAGAGGTAAAGCAGCATAGTAAGCCAACTTGAGATAAGATTCATCAAAGCGGCGTATAAATCGCTCTACCATCTGTGCGGCTCGTTCTTTTTCTTTTTTTGTCCTTCTAGTTCGCGTGGGGGGCATAAGTTAATCTTTGGTTGGATTGAGGCAAAGAAACTAAGATTGCCAAGGTTGACCTTGTAAAATATTGATTGCTTGACTCAATCCTTCTTTATCCATCGGGTACATTGGGACAAGATAACTGAGTATCTGGGCTGATGTGCTTGTCCAACGCTCTTTTGGCATGGGATTTAACCAAGCGATTAGATGAGTGTATCGCTTAATATCAAAGATAACTTCTGTGGTAGCGCGTACCCTTTCCATTCTACGATAACCCCGTGCTGCACCTGCATCGCTAACTATCAAAACACTCGTTTCGCGATCGCATTTTTCTAAAATCTCCTCAAAAGGTATGGGTTCAGTCAGGTGGGAATCTTGATAGACACTTTGAGCCGGGATGTTATGAAAGTAGCCCACATCCACGCGCTGAAGATTGCTCTCATACTGAGCCGTTTCTACCAAGTCACGCGTAAAACGGTGAAATGGAGTCATCGAGCCTTCGCGATCTATTAGCAACAACAGGTGAGCGTGATTAATTTCTCGTCTGCGATAGACTGATTGAAGAAAAAAACCTTGCTGTGCAGCTTTTTCTACTGTAGCCGTGACATCCAATTCATCTTCAGGTCCATCTGCAACAGGGCGACGTAAATAACGCCAAATATAAACCATGTAGCGTCTGGACACCAGCCAGTCGTTTTGAAATTCTATATCTTCCTCCAGTTCTGCTGGAGTAAAACAGGGAGCTTGTACTGGTTTAAAGGAGATTTCAGAAGTTAGTTGAGAGACAACAGATTTCGATTCGATAATCTTTTCCTGGCGACTTTGGGACGTCTCATCTTCCTGGTTTGGTGGTTTGGAAGAAGCTTCTAATTCCTTCTCTAGAGTCTTGGAGTTCTGCTTTGAGGAATCAGTTGCAACTATTGAATCCCAAATAATCTGCAATCTACCTTGTTCGGTGAAAGAACTACACCACAATAACAATACAAGCTGCTTTAAATCTTCTGTACTTTTTGTTTCCCATCCTCCCTCAATTGCGTTCAATGCATCTAAATATTCAGCTACACCCAAGTTAAAACCTTCCCGACGCAAGCGGTGAAAAATGCGAGTTAAGATTGGGTGATAATCGTAGTCCATTTTGGAGTTGAGTTTTTGGATAATTTATCTATGAAGCAACTGGTGAATTTGTGTACTTTTGCCAGTCTTGTCGCAGTTTAAATAATAACTCTGGATAAGGAATTTTATCTTTGCTTAAGTCCTTTGCAGGATAAGGATATGGTTGAAAGCTTTGTAATGCGTGTAACCAATCCAAAAACTCACTAGTTCCTGGTAGTTTCAATAGCCCTTTCTCCTCACGCAGTTCAAAAAAAAGATTTACTGCAGCTTCTTTGAGGTTTTTGTGAGGAGATTTACCCAAGTCCTCACGATGAAGTTTGTAGTGAATATCAACAATTTTTGCCAATTCTTCTGGGCTGGGAAACTTGAGGTAATAATACAAGCAACGACGCAAAAAGGGAGCGGGCAAATTGCCTTTTTCCTTATTGCTAGTTATTATGACTATGGGAGGATATTTTGCCTGAATTGCTTGCTCGCCTGTTTCTCCTGTTTCTCTGATTTCAAATCGCATCGGCTTATCTAAAACTGTCAGCAAATCGTTGGGAAAGTCAACGTCAGCTTTATCTATTTCATCGATGAGAACTACAGCAGGACGGTTGGCAATAAAGGCTTTTCCTAAAGGTCCAAAGGTGCGGTAGTCTTTGGGGTTTGTAGGATTTCGTCCTTCATCAATTTTGTCTCCTAGCTTGCGAGTTTCTACATCATGCAGACGCAATATCGCATCATATTCGTATAACCCCTCCTTTGCTTTAGTCGTCGAACGAACATCCCAACGGTAAAAGGGAAAACCAAGTTGGTAAGCCACTGCATGAGCTAATTTAGTTTTACCGCATCCAGCTTCTCCTTCTATCAACAAAGGTCTTCCCAGATAAATGGCTAAATTCACTGCTTTTTGCAATTCTTCTGAGGCGATGTAGGGTTCTTTTTCTTTTGGTGAGTCTGGATGCGGGTCTTTGGGTATTAGATTGGGGTCATTGTTAAAAGTCAATCGAGTTTTTGAAGTCATAAGTTAATTGATGTAGATTTAAGGAGTAAATTTAATTCGTTTTCTAACTCACTACGCACTATAGAGGGAACACCTTTTGCTCTTGAGTAAATTTCCTCTGCCATGTCATCAATTTGCTCGCCATTTAAACCAGGATTGATTAACCCTGTTGAGTATTCTTCAAGCCATGATATAATATCCTGCTTACTCCACTTACTTAAACTAATTTCAAGAACATTATGTTCTTTAAACAAAGTTTTATATTTTTTTAAATCCATTTTAGAAGCTGCACTAATAATAGTAATAAACTTAACTTGACGCAGCTTATTATCTTGAACTTTTTTTCGCCCTTCTGCAACTAAAATTCTCCAGAAATCATTAAGCAACCAAGGCATAATGTCTTGGTGTTTTGATAAAAAATCCCAATTTTGTATTTCTATAAAGATAACACTGCCTGTTTGTAGAGATGTGCAAATTTTATTAATAACTGATTGAGTATATTCTTCTGGTCTCAAGTTAGAATCGCAATTTACTTTTAGTTGCTGAGAAAGAGGCGTTAAAATTCCAAATTTATTTTTTTCACTAACAACAGTGATACCAATTGGAAAATATCTAAATGTTCCTGTTTGCTTATCTAAGAGATTTCTAATTCTAGAGACAAAATATTGACCTGCCATAGTAGACGTATGATTCATAACAAGTATGGCTTCACCCCAAGTATTATCAAACTTTTTGAGCTTTACTTCCAATAATTTTATGGCTTTTTTGAAATCAATATATTGTATTTTGTCTTCAATATATTTGTTAATATCTCGGAATTTATCATTTTTTTCTATCTCTTGCAATAAATCATTGGCTCTTCTTTGAAGAAGAACTAGCCTTTCATAATCTCCCTCTGTTCTCATTTGTCTCTGAACTGCTTCCAACTGCTCATTAAGGTCAGCTAATAAATCTTTCTCCCAATTTGCCATGAGTTCAATTAGTTATGAGAAATCACCTTAACTTTCAATTTGTTGTTGAATTTTTTCTATTTGTTTCAATAAATCATCTGCTCTTCTTTGAAGAAGAAGTTGTTTCTCAAGGTCACCCTCTGTTCTCATTTGTCTCTGCACTGCTTCCAACCGCTCATTAAGGTCATTCAGCTGATTCTCTAATAACTTCTTAGCAGCATTACTCAAACGACGTGGGGTAGAACCACCCTCAACAGTCGGCTGACTTTTTACAGGCGCGTTTACTTCAGATTCTCGATTCTTTTCCATCACCAGCTTTGCATCCCGATAATCCGCCAGAATCATATCCCCAAAGCCCTCAGTACGGGCTGTTGGTTCTTGAGTTCTATAGTTTTTAACACCCCAACGACGCAACCCATCAAGTACGTGATTCTTGAGGTCATCGACAGTCACAAAATTTTTACCCACGCGATCGCCTTGACCGGAAAGCCCTTCCAACAAATAATAAGTGAAGACACCATGTTGCTTTTCTTGCCATTCAGATGCGACTTGTTGAGCAGTGCTTGCTGCGATGAGAGCAAAACCTTTAGCTAACTCATAAACATTGTGAATAAATTCCGGATCGGTGATATTTCTTCCCATCTCGACCCCAGTATGACAAGCATCTAATGTCAGAACTAGCTGCTGCGCCCCACTCTGTCTCATATATTGCTCTACCTCAGCAACAGGGAAAGCCCTTTTCTCCAATAAGGCATACTGGGTATCTCTCATGATTAAAACAGGTTCTTTCTTAGAAGCGCCTCTCTCGACTCGCATTCCATGACAAGCAAAATGCACCCAAAGTAAATCATTTGGTCTAACTGCTGTACACATCTCCTTCAATCTTGCTTCTACGTTGTCGCGAGTGGGAAATAAGGGGTCATCGCGATCGCGATCGTCATGAAGACAATGCACTTCATAGCCAAGCTGCTTCAGGATTTTCTCTAGCGCCAACACATCGTTAACGCAAAACTTCAATTGTCCAAAGTTATTAGAGTCTGTGTAAGTATTAACCCCAACCAGGAAAGCCCAACGCTGAGTTGGTCTTGGTTGTACTATTGCTTGGCGAGTTGGTAACTCTGGAGAATTTACGTCTGCTTCTAAATCCTCTTTTGTTTGTTGTACATTTATTTTTGATTCGTCTGGTAATAACTCCTGAGCACAAACATATAATTCTGGGTTTTTAGGATTTGATTCACGAGCCGCTACAATCAATTCCTTAACCCATCCTTGAGATTCTGCAGTTTGAATCAATTTAAAGACAATGTATTTTAAGTCACTTCCCATTGCGATCGCATTTAAGTTTTGACTAAACTTAAACCTGACGAATTGTTCGAGTTGACTTTGCTCCGGAAACGCGCTAATTAAAGCATCTCTTAGTTTTTCGATTTGTTGACCGCTCAATTTCATGCAATTTTCCTTCCCAAATTTGCCTGGAAAAAACATTGTCTACCCAAGACCCACTACATTAAATTTTTACAGATATTAACTTTCTTTCAGTATCTACACCTCTTTTTTGCTTGCTTTCGGATATAACTCCTTCCGCCCACTGACTTTCTAAAGTTGTTAGCTATTAATTTATGCCGCTATTTGCTTAAGTTTGGCGCGAATAATTGTGACTGGTTTTTAGTTGCGATGCATGCGCTAAAGCGCTACTACGAGCCAAATACAGGTTTTTACTTTTTGTTACGTAATTTTATTTTTTCGCGTTGACCCATGAATGCACGTACTATACAAACTTTAAATTGGTCCAAGGTAGAAAACTATCAAATAGCTGATAGGTGACTGGAGTTTGCTCTCACCATATTGCTTCACCGCTTTGTAAATCTGCCAATATACCTTGCTTCTCTAAGCGAGAACAAATAGTACTGAAGGGTGTTCCGGCGTTGTACTCTGGGTTCTTGGAGTCCGGATCGCCACTATGATGCAGCGCAACTAAATTCCAATTAATATCAAAACATGGTGAACCTGAAGAACCAGGCTCTGTATTCGTTTTATATTTAACAATTGTGTGATTCTCGTTAACGCCAATAATAGCTTCCGTGTCAAATGCCAACTTTAATGGGTCACCCTTTGGATGTTGTACTATTAATAATGGAGTGTTGGGCGAAAACTCATAAGGTTCTTTAGGTAACTGAATCCATCCTCGTTTTGGAGCATTTTGCTCGGGATTTTTTCCTATCGGTTCCTCTCCAGGGCCTTTGTCGTTATAGATTCCAGCTACTCGAAGCAATGCATAGTCCAGTTCGTCAGTCGTTGGTAACTCATTTTCGGAGTAAGGGCTTTTATCAATTAGCCAATCTTCCTCTAATCGGTACTCTGTACCCGCGTTGATAATTTTACCATCTGGTAGCTGTTTGTAGTCAAAACGTAGAATAACATTGCTAGATGATGCTTTTCCTAAATCCACAGTTTCAATGACATGGTAATTGGTAATCACCACATTTGGTGCAATTAGAAAACCCGTACCAAATTCTTTAGTATTATTGTTCTTAGTAATTTCTATGCGGCATACTTGGGCTTCAATTACGCCCAACTTTTCTCGCCACGTATTCACATTCAGAAAACTATTCGTCTTCTTAATAATTTTCTCCAATGCGCCTCTTGCTGATAACTGTGGTGGGATGGGAGTCGCAAGATGGAACTCCTGAGCAAAAACAAATAATTTTGGGTTTCCAGGATTTGACTCACGAGCAACTGCAATCAGTTTATCAACCCATCCCTGAGCTTCTGCGGCTTGAATCAATCTAAAGACAATTGCTTGTAAGTCATCTCCCATTGCGATCGCATTTAGGTTTTTGTCAAGCCGGAATCTTACTAATTCTGTAAGTCTTTGCTGAGATGGAAATGCATCAATTAAAGCTTCTGTCAATTGTCTAAATTGTTGACCAGTTAGTTGCATACAATTTTTTTAAGTTAGTAAGTATTAGCGAAGTTCTAAAATATTAGTAACCCATTTTCCCCCGTAGGCAAGCGATCGCGACTTTTAACACCAGGAAAACGAAACGTTTGTGGCATATAAATACTTGATGCTTCACCTCCCGACTCCGTGGACTAGAGTTAAGTTCGCGTTCCAGGCTTAACAACCTCATCAATCAACCATTCCTCTTGACTCATCAATCGCTCCTTTAAATAAGAATCAATATATTCAGTCATCAGTTATGGCTTTTCCCGATTGAGTAAGGTACGTTGGTAGGGGTGAACGGTTGTTCGCCCTCTCACAATTGGGTGACGCATATGAAAACCGCATAATATAAAAGATTATCATTTAAGAAGAAAACATGAATACACAGCAACCTGATTTTGGGTAGTTGGTCTTAGCGACGCTTTGTTCAAGCTTTATAAAGTTATTCCTTCTCAATGTAAGATTACGGATCTTCTTTTGCTCTTTCTTTGTGTCCTTAGCGTCTTTGCGGTTTTTTAATTATGTAGATTGGGTAGAACAAAGGCAATTGGATGAAATGTTGGGTTTCGTTCCTCAACCCAACCTACGCTTTGTGTCTTTGAGGTCTTAGCGGTTGGTTTTTTAATTATGTAGGTTGGGTAGAACAAAGGCAATTGGATGAAATGTTGGGTTTCGTTCCTCAACCCAACCTACTAAATTCTAAATACAGGATACTCAGGATGTGCAGGATTCGGAATCAAACGCTGATTCTTGCAATCCACGTGCAAATCTAAAGTTTCTAATACCGTCTGACCGATTAACACCTCATCACCTGCGACTAAAGCAGCTTCTGTTGTTTCACGTCCTTCTATTTCAATAATCACAGGTTCCGTCAATCCAACTGGTTCCTGTCTCCCATCAGCATACTTTGCTATTTGCTGACCGCGAATTTTCAAACCAAGCTTTTCCACTATTTCTACTGGTAACACAGTCCGCACAGCGCCAGTGTCTACTAGTGCTTGTGTTTCACAAACTCGCAACTGATTTGGATTAAGTAATCCTCTGTTAACCAAAATTTCATCCACAGCATTTGTGAGTTTAACCTGCACTCTAACTTCTCCCATGTCCTCAGTAACCACATGATTGGAACGATTGAAATCCAGCATGACCGAATACCTTACCGCTTGCAATACCATACTTTCTAGTTTAGGTAATGCTATTCTTTTTTCTTGTGGGATGGGCGTCCCGCCCGTCCTAAAGTTGAGGGCAGGCAAGGATGCCCACCCTACAAGATTTGCGGGCAAGGATTGACCATTATCCGTTGATGCATGTGATAGGAACAAAGGTAATTGGATGAAATGTTGGGTTTCGTTCCTCAACCCAACCTACTCTTTTGTGGAATGGGCGTCCCGCCCGTCCTGAAATTACTACGGTATACACGTTAGTCTCACCCCTCCCTAGCCCTCCCCGATGTATTGGGGAGGGAATTGGATTTCTCGTTTCCCCCCTTAACAAGGGGGGATTAAGGGGGGTGAATCAACTTGTTGCCCACCGTACAAGATTTATTCCTTTATGCCCCGCATTGCTAACAAAGCCGTCCCAAAAGCTGCCTCGGTATTCACGGAACTCTCAACAGGAACTTCCAAAAGACGCCCTCTGATTTCCGTCCAAGCAAGATTAAGGGCACCTCCACCAGCAGTGTAAACGCGAGTTAATTTATCCGCCCCCAATTCCTGCAATAACTGATACCCTCTTGCTTCTACACGGGCGATACTTTCTAACAACCCGTGTAGGAATTCCACATCACTCTCCGGACGGGGTTCCAGTCGCGGTGGTAAAGTTGGGTCGTTGATTGGAAATCTTTCCCCTGGCTTTAATAAGGGGTAGTAATCGAACTGGCTGGGTTTTGACGCATCAATCTCTTGGCTGAGGCTTTCTAACTCAGCATTATTGAAAAATTGCTTGAGTGCTGCACCTCCTGTATTGGAAGCCCCTCCAGTCAACCACAAGTCCCCCAGGCGGTGGCTGTAAATTCCGTACCTTGCATCCTCTAAACGGGTACGGCTTAATAGCTTCAGCACCAAGGTTGACCCCAGGGAGGTAACGGCTTCACCTGGAAGTTTGGCACCACTGGCAAGAAAGGCTGCAATACTGTCTGTTGTCCCCGCACAAACTACACAATCTTGAGGAAAACCGAATCTATCTGCAATCTCAGGATGTAATTCAGCAATGGCTGTCCCTGGGGTGATGACTTTTGGTAGCTGAACTTCAATTTCCATCTGTTCGAGCCAATCCGGATATTTTAACTCTTCTACGTCGTAACCCAACTTTAATGCGTTGTGGTAGTCACTCACACCCAATTGCCCGTGTAGAAGATATGCCAGCCAGTCTGCTTGATGCAAAAAGTGTGTTGCGTTAACGAAGGAGGGCAGTTGGGACATCCACAGCAGTTTGGCAAGGCTGGAAGTGGCGCTGATGACTGTGTGGTTTGGAGGTGCGATTTTTTTTAAATCCTCCAGCATCAGTTCCCCCCGTGCATCGTTGTACAGCATGGGTGTATCTACGGGTTGTCCGGCATTGTTACATAATAAGACAGTGGATGATGTACCGTTAATAGCGATCGCCCTCATCTGTTGCTTTAACTCGGGAGAAATTTGCTCAAGCAGGGTAAATAAGGCATTTTTCCAGAGTTCTGTTAAGTCGGGCACATTTAACATTTGGAAGGGAAACCGTTCCTGAGACTGAATAGAACCTGTCTCGTCAATTGCCACAGCCCTTGCCCCAGAAGTTCCAAAATCTATGCCTAAATAAATGCCCATAATTTAATAACTTTTTTTAAAAAACTTGACTTTTCTATTTTTATTATTTTTTTTGTCTTTGTATTTTTGATTTTTGACTCGTTTATGTTGCATCTTGTAACAACCTATTCCCCAATCTTGGCAAAACAGGGAAAAGTAGTAAACGAAATGTTCAAAATCTGTTGAGATTGGGAGGTTTCACAGTATGTCTATCTCAAATTTTCTTTACCTAGCTCAAGTGTCCAGTATCTCAGACACTCAAGTGTACATCGCTCTTCTTGTGGCGCTGATTCCAGGCGTTCTCGCTTGGCGTTTAGCAACATCACTTTACAATTCGTAAACCCCTGCTAAAAGGTTAACGACCTGGTATTAGGAGTACAGCTGTCGGGTAATTGCGGTGCAGTGCCGTTGTGATTCGAGACTGTACTCCTATTGCCAGGATTTTTTCATAAAATCTCAGTGTACCAAGTCCGAAACATCAATGCGACCGAGATACTCGATGTCGCCATTGGGTAAGTAGCGAGCTAAGTCACCAGTTTTGTACAGCCGCGCTCCCGGTTTGTCGCTAAAGGGGTTGGGGATAAACCTCTGTGCGGTTAGTTCCGGGCGGTTGAGGTAGCCTCTGGCTAAACCAGCCCCACTAATGTACATTTCACCAGGAACCCCAATGGGTACGGGCTGCAAGTACCGATCCAGCATATAGACCTGCAGGTCGGGAATTGCACCTCCGATAACACTACCCGTCCCCCTAAGATCGCTCATCATTAAGGGGCGATAGGTCACGTGTACGGTCGTTTCCGTGATACCGTACATATTGATTAACTGAGGGCACTCGTCCCCATTTCGCTCGAACCAGGGTTTCAAGCTTTGGAGGTCAAGAGCTTCCCCACCAAAGATAACCAGGCGCAGGCTCTGCTCCTCAGTGACACCTGAAGATACCTGAGTTTGTATCAGTTGGCGGAAGGCTGAAGGTGTCTGGTTGAGGACTGTGACCTGCTCCGCGTACAATAGGTCGTATAACGCTGTCGGCGATCGGCTCACCCAGTAGGGAACGACTACAAGACGCCCGCCGTGCAAAAGAGCACTCCAAAGTTCCCAAACTGAGAAGTCGAAGGCATAGGAGTGAAAGAGGGTACACACATCACGTTCGTCAAAGTGAAACCACGAATCAGTTGCTTCAAACAGACGAAGGACATTAGAGTGATTTACCAAAACACCCTTAGGCTTGCCCGTAGATCCTGAGGTATAAATGACATAGGCTAGGTTGTCGGGCGTCACTTTGCTCGTGGGATTTTCCAAACTGTGGAGGGCGTTGGGAAAAGCTGTGCTGCTGGCATTCGTCTCCCAGTTGCTGTCCAAGCAGACTACACGTGCTTTGTGTTTGGGAAGCTTCTGGAGCAACTGCTGTTGGGTTAGTAGCACTAATGCCTGTGAATCTTCCAACATGAAGGCCAAGCGCTCCTGAGGATAAGCTGGGTCTAAGGGTACGTAAGCCCCACCAGCTTTGAGGATGGCTAACAGCCCCACAACCATTTCCAGCGATCGCTCCACGCACAGACCCACTAAACTATCCGGTTTCACCCCCAGCGATCGCAAGTAGTGCGCCAGCTGATTTGCCCTTTGATTCAACTCAAGGTAAGTCAGTTGTTGGTCTTCAAATGTCACCGCCACAGCATCCGGTATGCGCTCCACCTGTGCTTCAAACAACTGATGAATACACAGGTTCTGGGGATAATCCACCCCCGTGGGATTCCATTCCTCGACTAAAGTCAGGCGCTCTGCCTCAGTTAAAAGCGGTAGGTCTGATAACCGCTGCGATGGAGCGGCGACAATACCTTCTAGCAAAGTCTGAAAATGCCCTAGCATCCGCCTAATGGTGCTAGCATCAAACAGGTCGGTGCTGTACTCACATGTGGCGCACAGACCCGACCGTGTCTCCACCATGTCAACCATCAAATCAAACTTTGCTGTTTTGGTTTCGACCTCCAGGTAACTCAAGGTCAGACATGGAAGCTCCAAAACTGATTTCGGCGCATTCTGGAGGAAAAATGCTGTTTGAAACAGGGGCTGGTGGCTCAGGTGACGTTCTGGCTGCAGTTCTTCTACCAACTTTTCAAAGGGCAGATCCTGATGGGCATAGGCCTGTAGAGTTATCTCCCGAACCCGACCTAAAAGTTCCCGGAAACTTGGGTTACCTGAAAGGTTGCTACGCAGAACCAAGGTGTTTACGAAAAACCCAATGAGTCCCTCAATCTCGGGTCGGTTTCGATTTGCGATGCCGGAACCTACAACGATGTCATCCTGTCCCGTGTAGCGGTAGAGCAGCGTCTTGAATGCTGCCAGTAGCGTCATAAAAAGGGTGAGCCCCTCCTGCTGGCTGAGGGCTTTGAGCGCCTCAGTCAGACTCTTAGATAGCATGAGAAATTGCGCTGCCCCTCGCAAGCTCTGAACTACCGCTCGCGGGCGGTCAGTGGGCAGTTGCAACACGGGCAAATGGGCAAGTTGTTGCTTCCAGTACCCTAGTTGGGTCTTCAGAACATCTCCCTGCAACCACTGCCGCTGCCAAAGTGCAAAGTCTGCGTACTGGATGGGTAGCTTGGGGAGTGGCGAGGGCTTGCCAGCAGCAAAGGCTTCGTAAAGCGCTGTCAATTCCCGGATTAATACCTTTACAGACCAACCATCGCAAACAATGTGGTGCATTGTCAGCAGCAGTACGTAATCGTCTTTGTCCAGGCGCAGGAGTTTGGCACGCAACAATAAATCTTGCGCTAGATTGAAAGGCTGCTGAGCTTCCTCAGTTGCTAGCTGTAGAGCCTGAGCTTCGCGCTCGGTTTTTGGCAAGTCTTGAAGATCCACCACTGGCAGTGCCAAGGTCTGTTTTGAGGTAATGACTTGGACTGGTTGCCCCTCCACAGTAGCAAAGGTTGTTTGCAAAGCTTCGTGGCGCTGTAAAATTTCGTTGAAGCTTTGCTGCAGCGCCATTACATTGACCTGCCCTTTAAGGCGTAGGGCTGCTGGGATATTGTAGGCAGGAGTGCCGGGAGCAAACTGGTCGAAGAACCACAGCCTCTGCTGGGCAAAGGACAGGGGAAGAGAACTGACATCTTTCCTGGGAGTAATCTTTTGGGAAGGCGCGGAGTCTATGCCTTCTTTTTGAAGTAATGTCTCAAGTAGCGCCTGCTTTTGAGAAGAAAGTTTCAAGTTTTGTTTGGAAAAACGGCTCATTTCGCTACACCCTCCCTAAAGAAGTCTGCTCGGTAATCATCTCTTCTATCTCTTCCTCCGAAAGCTCAGCTAAGCTCAGGAGGAGTTGAGCAGTCCTTTCAACTTTCACTCCCTCACTAGGATCTTGGAGAATCAATGCAGCCAAGTCAGCTACAGTGGATGTTTCAAAGAAACTGCGTAGTGGCAGATCTACCTGCAAGGTTTCTTGAACTCGGGACACGACCTGAGTCGCCAGGAGAGAATTCCCCCCCAACTCAAAGAAATCGTCGTAGATCCCAACTTGCTCGATCTCAAAGACTTCTGCCCAGATTGCCGCAAGCACTTCTTCAACGGAATTTCGCGGTGCCACATAGTTGCTTTTCAATTCCAGTAGAGCCGTGTCAGGTGCTGGAAGGGCACGGCGGTCTACCTTGCCGTTAGGTGTCAGGGGTAGGGTTTCTAGCAGTACTATGGCAGAGGGCACCATGTACTCGGGTAGCTTTGCTTTCAGGAAGTGGTGCAGTTCCCCATTCGTTGGCGCTGGCATCTGGCTCACTACCACATATGCCACCAAGCGCTTGTTACCCGGTACATCCTCCCGAGCTACGACCACATTCTCGCGAACGCCGGGATGCTGTTGCAGCGCCGACTCTATTTCTCCGAGTTCAATGCGGAAGCCGCGAATTTTTACCTGGTTGTCAAGGCGACCGAGATACTCAATGTTGCCATCACTTAAGTAATGCGCTAAGTCACCAGTTTTATACAGACGCTCCCCTGGCTTTGAGCTAAAAGGATTGGGGATGAACTTTTCTGCCGTCAGTTCCGGGCGGTTGAGGTAATCCCGCGCCAAGCCGTCACCGCCGATATACAATTCCCCTGGCACGCCTATCGGTACTGGTTGCAACTGTTCGTCCAACAGATATACTTGGGTATTTGCAATCGGGCGACCGATAGGGATGGTGTTTCCAATGTCAGTTTCCCGTGGTACCGCGTAGCAGCAGGTGAAGGTTGTATTCTCCGTCGGTCCATAGCCGTCGATCGACTGACATCCTTTAAGTTGTTGATGAACCTTTTGCACGTGGGATACTGATAAAACATCACCGCCTGCAAGTAGTTGACCTACCTGCTCCAGGTCAGAAAGTCGCTCGTCTACCATCAGGTGGAACAATCCTGCTGTCAACCACAGTATTGTTACCTGGTATTGTCTCAGGGCTTGCCCTAACTCCTGCAAAGATGGCATATGGGCAGGCATGACCACCAACCGCCCACCGTTGAGCTGGCTGCCCCAAATCTCAAAAGTTGAGGCATCAAAGGAGATGGGAGCAAGTTGCAGGAACACCTGTTCTGCACTGAGGTTGGCATAATTGTTTTCTTTGACTAACCGCACGACTCCCCGGTGTATAATCCTCACACCCTTGGGTGTACCCGTGGACCCTGAGGTGTACATCACGTAGGCGAGGTTTTCGGGTGTTGCTTTGCTCGTGAGGTTTTCTAAGCTTTGGTGGGTGCCGCTCTGAGCACCGTCGTCGGCATTGGTTCCCCAGTTGCTGTCGAGGTAAACAATAGGTGCCGTGTGTTCTGGAAGCTGCTCAGCCAAATGCTGTTGGGTCAGTAGTACCGATACACGGGCATCTTTGAGCATGAAGCCCAAGCGTTCTTGGGGATAGGCTGGGTCTAGGGGTACGTAAGCCCCGCCAGCTTTGAGAATGGCTAACAGCCCTACGACCATTTCCAGCGATCGCTCCAGGTAAATGCCAACGAGTACTTCTGGTTCCACCCCTAGGCAATGCAAGTGGTGGGCTAGCTGATTCGCCCTTTGGTTCAACTCAAAGTAGGTCAGTTGTTGGTCTTCAAATGCCACCGCCACTGCATCCGGTGTTTGCTCCACCTGTGCTTCAAATAACTGATGAATACATAAATCTTTCGGGTAATCCGTCGCCGTGCGATTCCATTCCTCCACCAGAGTCAGGCGCTTTGCTTGTGTTAACAGCGGCATATCTGTAAGGCGCTGCGATGGATCGCTGACAATGCTTTCTAGCAGGGTCTGGAACTGCTCTAGCATCCGGTTAATGGTACTAGCATCGAACAGGTCGGTGCTGTAATCCATTTGCAACAGTAATTCACTGTTGCTTTCAATAACATTCAAGCTGATATCAAAGTGTGAATAATTAATAGGAGGTGAGACCAACTCAAGTTCCAGCCCAAACATCTTTGGCACAGCCAAGGGTCGATCTAGGTTAAATGTTGCGGTCACCAAAGGAGAACTGCTGGCATCCCTGCGTAAATTCAGTTGGTTGAGTAATCGGGCAAAGGGATAATCCTGATGTTCGTAGGCATCGAACAGAACACGCTTGACCGTGCTGAGATATTCTGAGAATGCAGGAGACCCTTCTAGAGAAATGTGTATTGGTAGTATGTTAGTACAGTAGCCTACCATACTTTCACAGCCTTTCAGCGATCGCCCTGCTACTGGAACACCAATCAAAATATCATTCTGATTTGTCAATCGCTGCAGCAAAGTCATGTAGGTCGCTAGCAGGGTCATAAAAAGCGTGTACCCCTTCTGCCTGCTGAATTTTTTGAGGGAGTCGTAAAGGTTTGCCTCAAGCTTCAGACTGGCTCTGGCTCCTTTATAGGTCTTGACAGATGGTCGCAGGTTATCGCAAGGTAACTCCAAAACAGGAATCGAGTCGGCAAATTGCCCGAGCCAGTAATTTTCGTGTTTCAACATATCTGCACTTTGGCTCTGCTCCATCTGCCATTCGATATATTCTCTAAATTGCAGAGGTGGCTCCTGTTGGTAAACACTGCCCTGACACTGTGCGGAATAAAATGCACCCACCTCTTGCAACAACACGCTAATCGACCACCCATCAATTATCATGTGATGAGCCGTCAAAACTAGTAAATGCAGTTGTTCCTCTAACTTCAAGATGTGACAACGCAAGAGAGGTCCTTGGGTAAGAGCAAAAGGTTCTTGGCTTTCTTTTGTGAACCATGCTGCCACTTTAGACTCGCGTTCGCATCTATCTCCAGTTGACAAGTCAATCAAAGGAACGTCTATCTTGAGAAATGGTAAGACTTGCTGAAAATCGCCCTGGCTGCTAATAGTTGTCCGTAAAGCTTCATGGCGATCGATAACTTGCTGCAATGCCTGACGCATCGCCTGTAACTGAAAAGGACCGCGCAACTGGAGAGTTGTCGTGAGGTTGTAGGCAAGGGAACTATCGTCACCCATCTGCGCCAAAATCCACAGTTGCTTTTGAGCCTCACTCAGGGGTACTTTTTGTACCTCCTTTGCTTCTTCATCCGTTGCTTGTTGCGTTTTTAAAGATGCAGAAGCAGGTACCGCATCTGTAGCGGAAAATGGTTTTGTAAGAGTGTTTGATTTGCCATCCAATTGTTGATTACCCTCTGGCAATTTTGCCGAAGGGTTCAAAAAAAAACCGCCCTCTTTTAACTCCGTTACGCTATCTTTAACCGCCTGAATTATATAATTAATATCTTCATCGGTGTGAGCTGTGGAAACAAAACAAGTGCGTCCTTCCCAAACGTAGACTCCCTTTTCGATGAGGTGATAAAACAGTAAATCGGTTTCTAAACGTTGATATAAATAGCTAAAATTACCAGATAAGGCAAAGCGGAAAAGCGAGCCAAAATGTACCACTTGGATGGGCACGCTCTCTTGTTGAAAATAAGCGTTAAGTGTTTCGGCTAACTGTGATGTGCGCTGATTTAACCGCTCTTGAAGAGCTGGTCCCTCCATCTTTAAATGCTTGAGAACAGCTCTTGCCGCAGCCATAGCCAGTGGATTCTTGTTAAAGGTTCCGGCAAAAAATGTTGTTTCTATCTTGGGATAAGACGCTTCTCCATAACTCCACATACCGCCGTCGATTTTATCCATGTATTTCGCCTTACCACCGACGATTCCAATGGGTATCCCACCGCCCACTAGTTTGCCATAGGTAGCAATGTCTGCATCAATACCAAACCACGCTTGTGCTCCACCGGGATGAATGCGAAAGCCAGTAATCACTTCATCAAAAATCAACGCGATACCCGCTTGTTGCGTTAAGTCCCTGAGTTCTTGAAGAAACGCTTTGGGTTGCAAATCAGGTCTTTGACTTTGTACGGGTTCCACCAAAACAGCAGCTAATTCACGGGCATGAGTTTTGATGATTTCGAGAGAGCGAGGAGCACCATAAGTGAGAACTAAAACGTCATCAACGGCGTGTTGTGACACACCAATAGCCATGGGCGCAGATTGCTGCTTTCCGCTGACATTTCTTGATATGGCTAAAGTTCCGTCAGAATGACCGTGATAAGAACCACTGAATAAAGCAATTTTGGCACGACCTGTCGCAGCACGTGCTACACGCACCGCTGTCATCACAGCTTCTGTACCCGAGTTACAGAAAGTCACTCGCTCCATTCCCGTCAGTTCGCAGAACAACTCGGCAACTTCACCTGCAAATTCCGATTGTGGACCGATTTGTATACCTTGCTCTAGCTGCTCTTGTAGAGCTGTTTGAATAAAGGGGGCACCGTGACCGAAAAGATGTACGCCAAAACCCATTGCAAGGTCTATGTACTCATTACCATCAATATCCCAAATTCTGGAACCTAGAGATTTCTGTCCAACTATTGGATAAAGCATCTCCTTGATTTCAAAACGGAACCCTAGTGAAGCTCTCCTATCAGCTAGAACGGGGCGGTAGGCTTGGGCTCGTTGCTTTGATTTTTGGGTACGTTTGGTATAGCGTGCGATTAGTGCTTCCAGGTGGCGCTGTTGCTGCGGGCTCAGTTCCCTTGCTCCAGGCTGTTCCACTCCCCAGAAAGTAGAGGGTGAGGATGCTTGGGGGGTAGTTTCATTGGGTTTAAGCTTAGTGAAAGATGGGGATTCAGTAACGTGGTTGTTTTGTACGCTACTAAAAGAATGAATAACAGGTGTCGTGTTTAAATGAGCGGATTGAGAAGATCTATTCTGGGAGAAAGACCGCTGCTCCACAGAAAAACCCTTGCCCCGCATAACCTCTAGCTGTTGAGACATCACCTGAGACAGCACTTCTAACTGCTGTTTCATGATTTGCTGCAGCCCATCCCCATCTGTTGCTCTCTCATCTTTCATATCCACTGTCGGATGTTGGTTTGCGCTTGCAAGTGCATTTCCCCAAGCTGCTTGAGTTGGCTGACTCGAATGCACAACTGGCTCAAACTCGGGTGAAGGGGAAACTCCCAGAGTAAACGCTGGAGGAAGGTTGCGATCTATATAATTTGCGAGTGCATTGATTGTGGCTAATTCTTCAAATAACTGTCGAATGGCAATTTTAATCCCAAAAACATTTTCAATAGCTCGTAACGCTTCAATCAAGACTATGGAATCGGCACCCATTTCCGTAAAGGGAGTCTCCACCTCTATTGCAGAGGGGTCTGCTTGCAGCGAATTTGCCACCCAAGCTTGCAATGTTGAGAGAATTTCATCTCGGCGATTGGTCTTGGGCGTCATATTCACCTGTGGAGTAGATGTTTCCACTGCTACGTTTTGATTATCCATAACGCTTGTTGTTTCAACCCAGTAACGCTGTCGCTCAAATGGATAGGTTGGAAGTGACAAACGGCTCCGTGAATAGTCCCGCTCAAATCCGCTCCAGTTGAGATTCCCACCGAGTGTGTATAGTTGAGATACACTTTCTAGCAACACCTGCCAATCATCCTTGCCCTGCTTTAAGGAAGGCAGCCAAGGACCTTTTCCTTTGGGCAGACATCTCTTACCCATTCCCAACAGAGTGGCGCTAGGCCCTATTTCTAGAAATATCTCATAACCCTGTTGAGCTAGGGTTTTCATCCCAGCCGCAAATTGTACAGTTTCTCGCATATGGCGACGCCAATAGCTTGCATCGGGGATTTCCCCAGCTTTTAGCATTTGACCCGTCAAATTTGAGATGAGTGGAATACGTGGGGCGTTAAATTGCACTTTTTCCGCCAAGTGCTCGAATTTGTCGAGAATCGACTCTATCAGTGGTGAGTGGAAAGCATGGGAAACCTGCAAGTGTTGCACTGCAATCCCCTGTGACTTCAACTGCGCGATGGCAGACTCTACAGCTTCTCGCGCTCCTGAAATGACGGTGTTTTCTGGACCGTTCACAGCAGCAATTGCAATCTGTGACTTATAGGAAGCAACTGCTGTTGCCACTCGCTCTTCACTGGCAAACACTGCAGCCATCTTACCATTTTGTGGTAATGTTTGCATCAATCTACTGCGTTCCGCGACGAGTTTTAGCCCATCTTCCAGGCTGAACACTCCAGCCACGCAGGCGGCTACATATTCCCCCAGACTGTGACCCATAACAACGGTTGGTTCTATGCCCCAAGAGAGAAACAACTCAGCTAGGGCATACTCCAATGCAAACAGTGCTGGTTGGGTGTATGCTGTTTCATCTAGGGACGAGGTTACTTCATTTTCTGGATAAAGCACCGATAACAGAGGCTGCTGTAGATAGGGGCGGAGTATTTCGTCACATCGCTCCAACGTTTTACGGAAGGTTGGCTGTGTTTCGCTCAACTGGCGTCCCATGCCAACATACTGGGAACCTTGACCTGTGAACAAAAACGCTACTTTGGGCTGATTTGTACCTTCCACTTTGCCACTCAGCACCCGCACTGGCTTATCGCTGGCGAAAGTACTTAGCTGCTCGCGTAGTTGAGCTAATGTCTCAGCTACGACGGCTAAACGATGGGAAAAATGCGATCGCCCTGCATTAGCCGTATAGCACACATCTGCCAGGGATACTGAAGGATGCATTGCTAAGTAGCTTTCAAATTTAGTTGCTAGTTCTCGCAACGTCTTCTGGGTTTTCGCTGATAGACAGAAGATGTGTAACGGGCGTTCTAGTTGTGACTCTACTGGTTTGGGTGCAGGTGCTTCCTCCAGAACCACATGAGCATTAGTACCTCCAATACCGAAGGAACTCACCCCTGCCCGACGGGGGGTTGTGCTGGCTTTCCATTCAGAAAGTGTGGTGTTAACGTAGAAGGGGCTGTTCGTAAAATTGATGTGGGGATTGGGTTCCTGAAAGTGCAGGCTGGGCGGTAGCAACTTGTGTTTGAGGGCTAAGACAGTTTTGATGAGACCTGCAACACCGGCAGCCACATCCAAATGTCCGATATTGGTTTTCACCGAACCAATCGCGCAGAAGCCCTTTGCCTCAGTACTGGCGCGGAAAGCTTGTGTCAGCGCAGCAATTTCAATGGGATCTCCTAAGGCTGTTCCCGTGCCGTGAGTTTCTACGTAGGCTACAGTATCGGATGTTACTCTGGCTATGGTAAGTGCATCTTCAATGACCTGTGCCTGACCTTGCTCGCTGGGTGCGGTGTAACCAACTTTCAAAGAACCATCATTGTTGATAGCAGAACCTTTGATGACCGCATAAATATTGTCCCCATCCGCTTGAGCATCTACCAGTCGCTTTAAAACAACAATTCCCAAACCGTCACCTTTTAAGGTTCCCCGTGCTTTGGCATCAAAGGCTCTACAGTGACCATCGGGAGAAAAAATCATCTCCTCTTGATACAAATAACCTGCTTTTTCTGGAAGGTATATGGAAACACCACCAGCCAAAGCCATATCGCATTCGCCATTTAGCAGACTTTGACAAGCTAGGTGGACGGCAACCAGTGAAGTCGAACAGCCGCTTTGGATCGTGACACTCGGACCTTTTAGGTTTAACTTGTAAGAAACACGTGTTGCTAAAAAATCTTTATCGTTTGAAATCAGATTTTGGAAACTGCCTGCTGTTAATTCAGGATTTGGGCTAAGGTTGAACAACAGGTAAGTGTTTAAACCCGCACCAGCATAAACTCCAACCGAACCCTCGTATGTTGCAGGATTGTAGCCCGCATCTTCCAGCGCCTCCCAAGCGCACTCTAAAAAGAGGCGATGTTGTGGGTCCATAATATTAGCTTCTCGGGGAGAAATGCTGAAGAATGATGCATCAAACAGGTCTACATCTTGCAATACACCTTTAGCTTTTACATAGTTGGGATTGCTCAGCAAAGCAGAGTTAATACCTGAAGACCTGAGTTCCCGGTCAGAAAAAAACGAAATAGATTCTACTCCATTCTGTAGATTCTGCCAGAACTCATCAATACTTTTGGCACCTGGAAAGCGACCGGATAAGCCAACAATAGCTATTTCCAAATCCAGCTCATCATTATTATCAATAGTATTCAGATGACTCATTTTGAGCAACTCCTATCTATGTTTTAATAAATGCTAATAAATGCTTTTTGACGGGGTTGCATTTTTCCGGCGCTCCATTGATTTTTTACGCATTTCAAGTCGTTTTTGACTTTGCTGGAGAGGCGTTTGTTCGCCCTGTTTGGAACTTAAATATTCAACCAGGGAACTGATAGTTGGGTATTTAAACATTTCAGTCATTAAGAAATCTCTCTTAAAGACTTCTTGCAGTTTTTTATGAACCTGAGCCATGAGTAATGAATGACCTCCGAGATCGAAGAAATTGTCATGCATCCCCACCTTTTCTATACTAAGTGCCTCTTGCCAAACCGCAGCGATCGCTTGCTCCACTTCTGTTTGGGGTCCAACATAAGCCTCTGCCAACTCTGAGGAAAGGCTCTCCGGATTGGGCAGTGCCTTCCGGTCTACCTTACCATTGGGCGTTAACGGTAGGGTATCGAGGGTTACAAAGGTTGAAGGCACCATGTACTGGGGTAGCTGTTCCTTCAAGAAGTTTCGTAACTCATTGGATATAAATGCCTGCTCTTGATTCAGAGTCACATAAGCTACCAAGCGTTTATTGCCAGGAATATTCTCCTGAATCAGGACAACAGCCTGCCGCACGCTAGGGTGCTTGCTTAGTAATGTCTCGATTTCTCCTAGTTCGATGCGAAAGCCACGAAGCTTAGTCTGAGAATCTATGCGCCTAATATACTCTATATTACCATCTGGTAGGTAACGAACTAGATCTCCAGTTTTATAAAGACGCTCTTTTGGGTCGTGACTGAAGGGGTTGGGAATAAACTTTTCACCGGTCAACTCGGGACGGTTGAGGTAACCCCTGGCTAGACCCGCACCACCGATATACAGTTCGCCAGGAATTCCTACAGGCACGGGCTGTAAGTGTCGATCTAGTAGATAAATTTGCGTATTAGCGATCGGGCGACCAATAGGAACTAACTGACTGCTGTTGTCAACCCGACAGATGGCGGACCAAATGGTGGTCTCTGTAGGCCCATACATATTCCAAAGGGAAGCGCCCGTTTCAAGCAGTTGATTGGCTAGCTCGCGGGGTAGGGCTTCCCCGCCGCAGAGTATTTTCAGTTGATGATTACCTTGCCACCCTGCTGCCAGTAGGAGCCGCCAGGTTGTTGGAGTCGCTTGCATGACCGTAGTGTTGGACTGGGTTAGCCTTTCTAGCAACTGTGTGCCGTCAGATGCTGCTTCCCGGCTCACTACGACTACACGAGCCCCCACCATGAGGGGGAGAAATAATTCCAGAACCGCAATATCAAAGGATAGAGTTGTGACGGATAGGAGGGTATCTCGGTCTGTCAGTCCCGGAGAAAGGCTCATAGAAGTTAGGAAATTGACGACAGCGCCATGCAGGACTTGTACTCCTTTGGGTTTGCCTGTGGAGCCCGATGTGTAGATGACGTAGGCTAGGTGCTGACTCGTAACGTTACTGCTTGGGTTTTTCTGACTTTCTCGGGCAATCTTCTCCCAATCTACATCCAAAGCGACTGCGTGTGCCTGGTGTTTTACAAAGTTGTTCGCCAACTGTTGTTGAGTTAAGAGCACTGATACCCGTGCATCTTCGAGCATGAATGTCAAGCGCTCCTGGGGATAGGAGGGATCTAAGGGCAAGTAGGCACCACCCGCTTTCAATATGCCCAACAGACCTACAAGCATTTCTAGCGATAGCGAAGCGCTGCTGCAAGCAGCAGATCGCTCCAGGCACAGCCCAACTAAACTATCCGGTCCGATACCCAGTTTCTGGAGGTAATGGGCAAGACAGTTGGCGCGGCAGTTCAACTCAGAGTAAGTCATTTGCCGATCTTCAAACACCGCTGCAACAGCATCAGGGGTGCGTTCGACCTGAGCTTCAAATAACTGATGGATACAGACATCTTGCGGATACAGGGCTTGAGTGTCATTCCATGCCACCAGTAACTGCTGGAGTTCTGGCGGTGTCATCATCGGCAAATCGGATAGCCGTTGCTCTGGGTTGGCGACAATACCTTTGAGCAAAGTTTGGAAATGTTCTGCCATCCGAGCAATAGTAGCAGCTTCAAACAGATCTGTGTTGTATTGCAAGGAAGCAGAAAGTCGCTTGTCCGTTTCAAAAATCGTCAACGTCAAATCGAAAGCAGATCCTTTCTGTTGTGAGGCAAAGGGTTCCAGTTCTAGTTTCTCTTGATTGTTTCCCGCTACTGTTTTATTCTGTTCATTCCTTTGGTGTGGCTTATCCCAAATGAACATCACCTGAACCAGCGGCGAGAAACTGGGGTCACGTTTCGGACAGAGTCGCTCCACTAGCAACGGGAAGGGGTAATCTTGATGAGCGATCGCCCCCAAGACTGTGGAGCGCACTTGGCTGAGAAACTCCTTGAAACTGGGATTTTGAGAAAGATTTGCTCTCAAGACAACTGGGTTGGCGAAGTAACCCACTATTCCCGCAAACTCGTTGCGACTCCGACCAGTTGTAGGTGAGCCAACTAAGATGTCTTCTTGATTGGTGTAACGGTAAAGTAGCACTTGAAAGGCAGCCAAGAGACTCATGAAAAGAGTTGCGCCTTCGGCTTTAGCCAATTCCGCCAGATTTTGGGTCAGTTCTTCATTCAATTTGAAGGAGTGGGATGCTCCACGGTAAGTTTGGACTGGCGGACGGGGGCGATCTGTCGGAAGATCCAGCACGGATAACACACCGGAAAGCTGTTTCTGCCAGTAGCTCCACAGCCGCTCCCCTTCAGAACCTGCCAGCATTTGGGATTGCCAACGAACGTAGTCTGTGTACTGTAGGGTGAGAGAAGGTAGAGACGCTAGTACACCAGCTTTTTCTATAAAATACAGCAGGCAGAGTTCATTAATTAACACCTCAAGGGACCAGAAATCGCTCGCAATATGGTGTACTGTCAGTAAAAGAACGTATTCCCCCTCCCTTGTTGTAAACAAGTTTACCCTGAGTACAGCCCCGCTTTCCAAGTCGAAGGGACGGTCGGCTTCTTGTGCAAGCCGCTCGTTTAACTGTTCGTGGCTCAAGGTTGAAGCGTCTATGACTTCAATGTCAACTTTCTGGTGGGGGTGAATCTGTTGAACAGCACTGCCGTCCTGTACTGTGTAACCAGTCCGCAAGGCAGGATGACGCTCTATGAGTTCCCCAAATGCCCGTTGTAAGACAAGAATGTCCAAATCGGAGCGGACGCGTGCCGCATACATAATGTTGTAAGCAGGGCTCTCCGGTGCCAATTGGTATAAGAACCACAAAGCCTGCTGACCGCAAGAGAGAGAAGATACAGATTTTGATTCGCTGGTTTTTTGCTGAAGTAGCTGTGCTAGAAGCGCACGCTTTTCATTGAGTGAAGGTTTTTTACCATTATTATTAGCACTGACGGATTCTCTTGCTACTGTCTCCACATTCTTTGCTTGTCTGTGATTCGTGAAAGCAATTTGTTCGTCATGACTGCGTAAGTCTTGATTATTGTTAGAGATATTACTCACACTCTTGAACCTCCTTTTCAGCCTGGATGGAACTTAGTAAAGAATCTACTTCCTCTTCGGAAAGTTGATTCAGTTTGGCTAACAAATACTCTGTGTTATCCGTGTTGATGCCATCAAATTGGTTAACGTTTTGTGTACTCTGGCTGAGTGTAACTGGCAATGCCAACTCCACTGCAGGTGTTGCTATTTGTTCAAGCAGTTGTGTTGTTAGCTTTGTCACACTGGGACCTTGAAGGAAGGACACTACTGATACCACGACCCCTAAGTCGTTCTCGATGCGGTTCTTCAGTTCAACAGCCATCAAAGAATCAAGTCCCAGTTTGTTAAGAGGTTGGTGTACATCTAGCTGAGATACCGTAAGCCCGAGCACCCCAGCTACCTGTTTGCTAAGGTAAGACTCTAGCAAGCGTTGCTGCTTTTCGGGTTCGGCAGCTATGAGAACGTCTCGCGTTAAACGCTCTTTTCCTTGGACACTCTCTGGCTCAAGCAGAACATCCAATTCCTCCTGCAGCAGATAAGAAAGCAGCGGTATCTTGCGAGCAGCTGGATAAACATCACGTAACTGAGACCAGTTAACAGGTATCACCGCGACTTGAGCAGAATGTTGCGGGAGTAATTTTCCGAGCAGTTCTAGACCAAGCTTTGACTCCAGATTTCTAATTCCCATGCGTGTGAGGTACTTAGCTAGACGCTTTTCCCCAGCTTTAGTTGCTAACGCCCAAAGCGGCCAGTTAATGCTTAAGGCAGGTCGCCCCTCAATTTGTCGGTGGTGCGCTAGCGCATCTAGGAAAGCATTGGCAGCAGCATAGTTTCCTTGTCCGGGTTGAGGTAGCAAGGAACTCATCGAGGAGAAAAGAACAAAAAAGTCTAGAGGAGCATTTTCCAGGAGTTGGTGCAAGAGCAAACTACCTACAACCTTAGGTCGCCAAACCTCGTTTAAAGCAGTTGGATCGAGCTCCACCAGTGTTCGGTCCTGCACCAGCCCAGCTGCATGCACCACGCCTCGAATGGGTGGCCAACCCGAACGGTGAAATGCTTCTATGAAAGATTTCATCTGCGCCTCACTTGCCACATCCACTGATGCGAGATACACGCTGGCACCGAAGGACTCTAGCTCTTGTATGGCAGTAATTTGACTGCCAAGGCGACTGTCCTTTTCTACTTGGTTCCAGTAAGTGCGTTCGGGCAACTGTGTACGCCCCAAAAGTATCAACCGCTTTGCCCCTTGCTCCACCATCCACCGGGCAACTAAAAGACCCAGATCGCCCAATCCCCCTGTGATTAAGTAGCTGCCATCAGAGTGCAACAAAAGAGGAGCAGCTGGCAGTGTGGACTCGTGCTTGCGTACTAAACGGGCAACGTAACGCTGTTTTTCACGAAAAGCCACCCGATCTTCTCCATCCTGACTGCAAATTTGCTGCCACAACAAAACAGAAGAATCATGTATGGGTGCTTGGGGGTCTAAATCCACCAATCCTCCCCAGAAGGTAGAGTGTTCCTGACTAATGGTCAGACCTAATCCCCACAGAGGTGCTTGAGCGATCTGCTGCAAGCAGCAGCGCTTCGCTATCGCCAACTTCATCGGTTTGGATTCTACCATCTGAGTTCCTTGAGTCACCAGCCACAAGCGAACCGTCTCCCCCCATCCCGAGCGCTCCAGTTCCCGAACCAAATGTATAATACTGTTACACCCTAAAATCTGGGCTGTGTCCAGAGAAGCTATGCTTGTGTCTTCTGCAGCCAGGATATTCAGGCTCCAAAGGTGGACTATTCCACGACAGGGGGGCTGTTCTACTCCCAAGGTCATTTTCAGCAGCAGCTGCATATCTTCTGCTCGTTCCGGGTGAATGTAGAAGTGCCCTTCATCCACGCGCTGATATGCTTCGCCTGGGTAAACAAGAATACACCTTTGTTCCCGTTGCACCAACAAATCTGCCAGTTGCTGACCAACACCGGAGGTGTCTGCCAATATCAACCAAGTTCCTCGGTTTCCAAGTAGTTCATCCTGCTTTTCTAACGGCAAAGGTTGAGGTTGCCATGTCACCTCGTACAAGCAATTATCCGGGTTTTCTGTAATGATTTGCTCGGGCTGTTGCTCGTCAGATAACTCTAGATTGGGAATCCAGTCTGTAAATTGCTGTACCCAGTTGTTGTGCTTTTGCGGATGTGACAGGAATTGTTTGGGAGCAGCATCAGAGCGAATTTTATATTGTTCTTTCAGAGAATTTAACTGATTTAACCCTTCTAAAACGGAATCAGTATCTACTCCGAAATCAACAAAGCAAGCAATTTCATCAACCCCAATTGCTATGAGTTTGTCAATGATGGGCGAGCATGACTCTGGAGTTCCAATCAGAGCGCTCGTTCCTATATAACGCTCATAAGCAGTTGAAAATATGTACTCACGCTCGGTTTGAGAAAGTTTGTTGAAATCTACAGAAAGCCCTTGGCTCTTGACTAAATTTTGAAAAAGTCCTACCGATGACTGGAGGTACTCGTAGAAAGGTTTACGAGCTTTTTCGCGAACCTTATCAACATCATTGCCTACAAATGTATGTAGTAAAACTGTTACAGAACCTGATTCTGGGTCGTACCCGTGCTTTGCCAAAGACTCACGATACAAAGCTATGTTCTTCGCTAAATCTTCAATCGTCTGACCCATGAGGTTAGTTAAAACACCAGCGCCCATTTCCCCAGCTTTTATATAGGTTTCCGGATTATTAACGATTGTTAGCCAAATCGGTAACTCAGACTGCATTGGCATGGGAAAAAGCTTGACACTGATATTGCTTTTAGCACCATCTATAACTGAAATTGATTCACCGCGCCAAAGTTTTTGCACTGTCTCAATTCCTTGAAACATGAGTTCGCGATGGTTGCCATAAGACTCAGGGGAGAAAACAAAATCATTAGCATGCCAACCGGATGCAAACGCAATTCCTACTCTGCCTTTGGACAGATTATCGACGACCGACCACTCCTCTGCAACGCGAATTGGATGATGCAGTGGTAGAACAACACTGCCTGCACGTAGTTGTATGCGTTGGGTGACTTTGGCAAGTGCAGCACTTATCACTGATGGATTGGGCGAAAATCCTCCAAAAGCATGAAAGTGACGTTCGGGAATCCATAAAGCTGCAAAATCGTGTTCATCAGCAAATTTTGCACCTTCAAATAGCAGATTGTACTTGTCAGCAATGAATTCTGATTCGTAGTTGCCGAAATAAAATAAGCTAAATTGAATTTCTTGTTTCGTATTTTGGCTTGTTTTTATTTCCCCAGATTTAATGTCAGCAACAGAAGATTTCTCTGTATTTCGTTTCCACAACCCAAATGACTGCTTTGCATCAATTTTTGGTTCGACTTGTGGTTTGACAGTTGTTTTGGGATGCTCCACCTTGTCTGAAGCAGACGAAGAAGATGGAGGGACAAGATAGTTTGCAGGTTGTACAGATTGAGATGTCTCCGATAAAAGCCCTTGATGTGCAGACAAACTATTCTTTTGTAAGACCTCTAACTGTCGGGACATAAATTGAGTGAGGGCTTCGATCTGCCGTGTCATAATTCGTTCCACGGTAGCTTCGGAGACCAATCCTCTCTCCTGGAGAAACTGGGTTGCGGAGTCAGATTTGGGAAGATTTTCCTCTGCGGGCGATTGAAGGGGGGTTTCTTCAAGGGTGCTAACTGGTGTCGTATCTGATACCTTATAAACACTTACATCCATCTGTGGATTTGATTCCCGAACATCTATAAGGTGTTTGTCTCTGTGTTTGTTAGACTCGAACCAATAACGGTGGCGCTCAAAAGGATAGGTAGGTAGGGGTATGCGGCACCGTCGGTAGCCCCCATCGAATCCAGTCCAGTCTGCATCCACGCCTTTGACGTACAATGTGCTCGCACTGTTCAAAAGGGTTTGCCAGTTATCCCGGTCTTTCTGCAGAGAAGGCAACCAGGTGCCAATGCCTTTCGGTAAACAGCGCTTGCCCATACCCAACAAAGTTGGTTGCGGTCCTAACTCGACAAACAATTCGCAGCCCTGCTCAATCAGGGTATCTATCCCTTTTTGAAATTGCACTGCAGATCGCATATGACGCCGCCAATAGCTTGCATCCGGGATTTCCCCTGGTTGAAACATTTTGCCCGTCAGATTTGAAATTAGGGCAATATTTGGGCTGTGAAACTTTATTGTTGCTGCTAGGGACTCGAATTCGTTGAGAATTGGGTCTACTAATTGCGAATGGAAGGCGTGAGAAACCTGCATTGGTTGTACGAGTCCCCCCTCCGACTTTAACTCCTCGGCTACCAACTGCACTTGTTCTCTTACTCCTGAAATGACGGTGTTTTCAGGTCCGTTAACAGCAGCGATCGCTACCTGTTCTTCATAAGGAGCAACAGCGCTGGCTACCCGCTCATAGGGAGCAAAAACGACTGCCATCTCACCGTTGTGGGGTAAAGACTGCATCAACCGACTGCGAAGGGCGACAAGCTTGAGTGCATTTTCCAAGCTGAACACCCCAGCCACACAAGCTGCCACGTATTCTCCCAAGCTGTGACCCATAACAGCATCGGGCACAATCCCCCAGGACAGCCATAATTGGAAGAGGGCGTATTCTAGAGCAAATAATGCTGGCTGGGTATAGGCTGTCTCGTCTAAAGGCGAGGTTATCCCGGCTTTGGGATAAAGCACCGACAACAGAGGCAGTTCCAGATAGGGGCGGAGCAGTTCGTCGCATCTATCCAGAGTCTGACGGAAGATGGGCTGGGTTTCGTAGAGCTGACGTCCCATGTTGGGATATTGAGAGCCTTGACCGGTGAATAAAAATACTATTTTTGGTCGATTTGTGCTATGCACTTGTCCGCTCACGAGTTCAGGTACCTGCTTGCCACTAAGGAAAGCACTTAGTGCCGCTTGTAACTGCACGGTCGATTCGGTGACGATCGCCAGACGGTGGGAAAAGTGAGATCGCCCCGTATTGGCAGTAAAACAAACATCTGCCAGCGACACTTGAGGATGAGTCTCTAAAAACCCTTGATAACTTTGCACCAAGGACTGCAAGGCGCGATCGCTTTTTGCAGATAGAGTCAATAGGTGCAATGGGCGCTCGCTTTGCTCTTGTCCGGAAGGCACATCGACATTTATATCTGCTTTTGTTGGTAAAGGCGGCTCCTCCAGTACCACATGGGCATTAGTGCCGCCAAAGCCAAAAGAACTCAAACCAGCCAAACGACGCTTTGAACCCGCAAACCAAGGCTGTCCCTTTTTGGGGATAAAAAGTGATGTACCTTCTAAAGAAATGTGTGGATTTAACTGGTTCACGTGCAGTTGAGCGGGAATCTCCTCATGCTGTAAAGCCAGCACTACCTTAATCAAGCTGGCAATACCAGCAGCTGCCTCCAGGTGACCAATATTGGCTTTTACCGATCCAATAGCACAGGGTTCGTTCTTTGAACGGTTGGGCATCAGTACCACCTTGAGGGAATCAACCTCAATAGGGTCTCCCAAAGATGTGCCAGTACCGTGGGTCTCTACATAGTTAATTTCCTCTGGTGCCACAAGAGCATTTTTTAGGGCTTGACGGATGACCGCTTGTTGGGAAGGTCCGTTGGGTGCCGTCAGCCCATTACTGCGACCATCCTGGTTGATGGCAGAACCTCTAATTAGTGCGAGGATATTGTCTCCGTCCCGCACAGCATCAGAAAGCCGCTTCAAGAGTACTACACCGCAGCCTTCTCCCCGTACATAGCCGTCAGCATTTGCGTCAAAGGTCTTACAACGACCATCGGCAGACATCATTTGTGCTTTAGAAAAGGTGATGTTCAACTCTGGGGAGAGAATGAGATTCACCCCACCTGCTAAAGCCATGTTGCACTCTCCATGACGCAGGTTCTGGCACGCTAAATGCACCGCCACCAAAGATGAAGAACAGGCAGTATCTACTGCCAAACTCGGTCCACGTAAATCTAGTAGATAGGACAAGCGGTTTGCGGTAATGCTAAAGGCGTTGCCAGTGCCAGCATAGGCGTCAATTTGAGCATAATCCTCAAACTGCAACCGTGAGTAGTCGTTGGTACTGATGCCGATGAAGACTCCAGTTTGACTCCCAGCCAGTTTATCCGGTGCAATTCCAGCATTTTCCAGTGCCTCCCACGCAACCTCCAGTAGCAGTCGTTGCTGGGGGTCCATACGCTGTGCTTCTCGTGGAGAAATCCCAAAGAACAGGGGGTCGAACTGGTCTACTTGGTCTAGGAATCCGCCCCAACGAGTCACCATTTTTCCTGGTGTTGCTGGATTTGAGTCATAGAACGTGTTGACATTCCAACGCGCTTCTGGCACCTCAGTGATGGCATCCATTTGAGAATGCAGTAGGTGCCAAAAAGCTTCTGGGTCCTTGGCATGGGGAAAACGGCAGCCCATACCGATAATGGCGATCGCCTCCCTTTCAATATCCCGGTTTGCATCTACCTGAGAGATTGACTCTGAGACATCCGATTCTCCGGCTATGTACCGAGCAAGGGATTCAATAGAGGGGTAATCGTACACTAGGGTAGGAGAAAGCTTGCGTTTGAGCCAATTTTCTAGCTCGCCCGTCAGGCTTACGACTGCCATTGAATCCAAACCATAACGGATGAAAGGTTCTCGAACATTTATGTCATGGGGATTGACCCTCAGCCGTTCGGCAATTTTAGAGACTAACCAGGCTTGAATTGCTTGGGCTGTTTGAGAACCCGGTTGCAAATTCTTTTGCTCGTTAGAATGATTATGACTTGAGAAGGAGTATTGTTTGCGAGTTTCTAATTGCTGCATTAAAGTTTCTACTTCTGCCTGTAGATGCTTTAACTTTGCTAAGCTTTCATCACTCTCAGTCCATTCTCCTACCACATTTAAGCTGCCAGACAGAAAACCAGCACGGCAAGGTTGACGCTGAATTTTGCCACTAGACGTCTTGGGGATGGTTCCCGTTTTGAGGAGCAATACGGCATAAACTTGTAATTCGTGCTGTTGGGCTACTGCCAGACGGATCTCTCCAATGACCTCATCTACATTCAAATTCCGGAGGTGACTGCGCTCTACTTCAGTTGCTATGACCAGTCGCTCCTCTCCATTCACATCAACTGAAAACGCTGCGGTACAGTTTGAACGCAGTGCTGAATGACTGTTTTCTACCGTCAGTTCTATGTCCTGGGGATAGTGATTGTAACCCCGAATGATAATGAGATCCTTGAGACGACCGGTGACAAAGAGCTGACCGTTCTTGATGAATCCCAAATCTCCCGTCCGGAGAAACGGACCTTCTCTCGTGTCCGCTAAATACGCGCCGAAAGTACGCTCTGTCTCTTCAGGTCGGTTCCAATAACCATGACTCACGCTGGCACTCGACACCCAAATTTCTCCCACTTGGTTGGGCAGACAAGTAGTTCGAGAGGTGGGATTTGCGATCGCAATCTTTGTATCGACTAAAGTACTACCACATCCCACCAGCATCCGAGTCTCTGCCTCATTTGCAGAGATTTCAATAATTTGGTGCCTTTCTAGGGCAGTTGCCTCAACAGTGCAGAAAATAGGCATTTCTGTCTTGCCTACGCTAGTAACCTTCAGGGTTGCTTCAGCAAGCCCATAGCTGGGACAGAAGGTTTGCCAACGGAAACCATAGGGTTCAAAAGTCTGTACGAACCTTTGTAAAGTTTCTTGGCGGATTGGCTCTGCACCATTTGCAGCCACACACCAAGAACTTAGATCTAAAGTCGTACACTGTTCGGGCGTGATTTTGCTAGTACAAAGTTCATATGCAAAGTTTGGAGCACCACTATGGGTGGCTCTATAACGCGAAATCGCTTGTAGCCATCGAATTGGTTGCTGAATGAAGGATGTGGGTGCCATTACGACACACGGACACCCTTGATGCACCGGTTGAATGATTCCGTAAACCAATCCAAAATCATGGAAGTGCGGGAGCCATGATACAAGCACACTCTCTGAATTAGTTTCATGCCCCAGGGCAATATCTAGTGAATTGGCGATCGCATTTCGATGGGAAATCTTGACTCCCTTTGGTTTAGAAGTGGAGCCAGACGTGTACTGTAGATAAGCTAAAGTTTCTGCATCAATCTCTGGAGTTTGCCATGCCTGTGCCAGTTCAAGAGCCACATTGTCGGTAGTTAGCAACCGTATAGCCGCCAAGTCGGTAGCGTCACCGAACCGTCGCTCTAGATAAGACAGAGTATTTGTGCTTGTCAGTACCAGCGTTGTTTGTGCATCTTCCAAAATCGCCAGCAAGCGATCCATGCTTTGGTTATTGCTCCGGGGCTGATAGGCGGGGATAGCAACAACCCCAGCGTACAGGCACCCAAAAAACGCGGCAATGAACTCCAAACCGGGCGGGTAGAGCAACAGCGCCCGCTCTCCTGTGGCTTCCAGACTTTGGAGCATCGCAGCGATCGCCCGTGCTTGCAAATCCAATTCTCGATAAGTTACGCTAACTTCCTCGATTTCTCCATCTTGTAGAAAAATAAAAGCCTTTTGGTCAGGCTGGTGTAGCGCCCTACCTTGGAGAATGTCTACTAAAGTAGCAACATTACTGTCTTTAAGGAAACCTTTGGAGCCCAAATTATGACTGGCTGTCATTTAGTATCTCCCGTAATTTAACAAGTGTTTTTTAAAATGGCTTTTCAGATGGTTCTGTTGCAAAAACTTTTGGGAGAGAATATGGGGGTAAAAATCTCTTTTCAGAGAATGATTTTTTTACACATATTTCTACTTTGGCAGTGACTGTGACTATTTCTTGATTTAATTAGAGAGGAGTATATTCACCTACAATAGCTTCTTAGGAGAGGGTTTTCAGGCAGGGTAAGCTGTCACGCTAAAATTCGCAAACAGCTTAGAAATACAGGCTTTGTCATGATTGGCTTTCTAATTTTGAATTTTAAATTTTGAATTCCTTATTTTTGTTTTTACTAACTTTTTCTTAAATTAGCCTTAATTAAGTTAAATTTTTCTTGTTTTATCTTACTTCTATCTGAAGACTGACTTTAATGCTTAGAACTAATCTATCGATGATTTACGTACTTTCCTCAGTATGTTTACTGCTTTAAAAATGAAAATCATTTTATTACATGGACATCTGTTTTTAGTTATAAAATTAAATATTATAAAGATATGTATAAGTTCTCCAGTTCGCTCCCAAGGTAATCGCGCAAAAACAAATTTATGTGGGTTTAACTGCACGCCGGTTTTATAGTAAATTTGTACCAAACAAGAAAAATAATTAAAGATGAGGGAGATGGCGTTAGTCTATGTATGATGGTTTCGAGTGTCATCAATTAGACGAAAAGCATAAATTTTGGACTGGAACTTTACCAGCTCAATTCCATTTGAAGCAATCAGAATTTGATGCTTTATGGGCGATACATCCGTGTGATTTTCATGAAATCCAAATGCACGGGCGTTTGGTCAAAACACCACGTTGGCAGCAGGCTTATGGTGTAGATTATCGTTATACAGGAAGAGTCAATAAAGCTTTACCTCTGCCTTCATTGCTTGAACCGCTTGGACAATGGACAAAGGATAACATAGATAATCGTCTCAATGGAATTTTATTGAATTGGTATGATGGCAAGTTAGGTCACTACATGGGAAAACATCGCGATAGTACTATAAATATGCTCAGTGATGCACCTATTGTTACCATCTCATACGGAGAAGAGCGAATATTTAGGTTGCGTCCTTGGAAAGGAGAAGGCTACAAAGATTTTATAGCGAAACACGGTCACGTATTTGTCATGCCTTTTGAAACCAATAAATTTTGGACGCATGAGGTTCCCTTTTCCAAGAAATATCAGGAGCGAAGAATTTCTATCACACTTCGAGTCTTTGATATCACAACTCAGGATGAATGACGATGACTTGAGCGGTGGCTATCAACTACGAGAGAAAATCTGTTGCCATCTTATTGCTAATAATTGAGAATGACTTGGATGTCTCATATCCTAGGTTTCACGCTTTCTCACCGCTTCTAAAAGTTTGGACAAAGTTACCCACAATTAGATAAATTTGGACAAACCCAACTCTACGGTATAAGTTCGCTCAACTAGAAGCGCATCGCTGCTTGGTTCCGTTGCCTTGTGACGAAGGTTCCTTGACCACTAGTTCCCAGTTATGCTTGCCCAGTTAAGTCAGCCGCTAGGTGATAGTCTTGGTCTTGTTTGAAGGCGTTATTCCGCAGATAACACCACAAAATAGTGACCATTCCCAGTTCATGGGCACGTTTGAAAGCTTGGCTAACTTCCTGAATTTGTCTGGTAGATTGCTCTGAACCAAAATAAATTGTCGCACCTACAGCGACTGCACCTAAATTCCAAGCCTGTTCAACTGAGGCGAACATAATCTGGTCAAATTGATTGGGATAAGTTAGCAGTTCGTTGTGGTTCAGTTTGACAATAAACGGGATTTTGTGGGCATATTTACGTGATATAATCCCCAAAACTCCCAATGTTGTTGCAACAGCGTTGCAGCCTCCTTCAATTGCCAGCTTAACAATATTTTCTGGGTCAAAGTAGATAGGATTGGGCGCAAAAGATGCACCTGCTGAGTGTTCAATACCTTGATCTACCGGGAGAATAGATAGATAACCGGTGTTGGCAAGACGTCCGGTAGAATAAAGAATTTGCAAATTACGCAGAACCTGGGGGCTGCGATCGCTGTTCAGCCAAACTCGGTCTACAAAGTCCGGTCCCGGTAGATGTAATAAATCTTTAGAAACTTTTGCCTTGTGGGTAAGCAAGTCTTCGGCTTCTTGTCCCAGCAAAGACTCAATAGAACTAGGTACAGACAGCGTTGTGGTCATAAGGGTTTCCTCAGATAATGTACAAGCGTGTCTTTGCCTTTACGATAGCATTATGAACTAGACACGATAATTTAGTGTTCTGTTGACAGAGGTGCCTTGTTATGTTGCCTAAACCCAAAAAACGCTGGACACCCTCAAATTGGGCAAGTTGGAAACCCTTTGGTATTGGAGAACAATATCCCAACAATTACTGGGAAGTTTTTCGAGCCCTTTGGCTATCCCGCAAAAATTTGCCCTATGCCTGGAACATCCTCAATAAGGGTGTATGTGATGGCTGCGCTTTAGGGACAACAGGTATGAAGGATTGGACTGTAGAAGGAATTCATGTCTGCAATGTGCGACTGCGACTTTTGCAAATGAACACAATGCCAGCCTTTGACCCAGCCATCCTAGAGGATGTCTCGGAGTTGCAAACCAAAACAAGTGCCCAATTGCGCGAGTTGGGGCGGCTACCCTATCCAATGATTCGTCAACGGGGGGAAAAAGGGTTTCGTCGGGTAAATTGGGATGAGGCAATGGATGTGATTGCTACTCGCATCCGCACCACGACACCAGACCGTCTGAGTTTTTATATCACCAGCCGAGGTACGGTTAACGAGACTTACTACGTTACACAAAAAGCTGTGCGGGCTATGGGGACAAACAACATCGATAATGCTGCCCGCATTTGCCATTCTCCCAGTACAGCAGGTCTTAAAGCTGCCCTTGGTGCAACTGCTACCACCTGTTCTTACAAAGATTGGATTGGTACAGATTTATTGGTCTTTATAGGCTCAAATGTAGCAAACAATCAACCTGTCACTGTTAAGTATTTACATTACGCAAAGAAGGCAGGCACAAAAATAGTTGTTATCAACACCTACCGCGAACCAGGAATGGAGCGATACTGGGTTCCCTCAATTGTAGAAAGTGCTTTGTTTGGTACCAAGTTTGCAGAAGATTTTTTCCTCGTTAACGTGGGCGGGGACATGGCTTTTTTGAACGGGACAATCAAGCACGCGATCGCCAATAATTGGATAGACCATTCATTTATCGATCGCCATACCACTGGTTTTAATGAATTAAAAGCCTTTGTTGAAGCTCAATCTTGGGAAGATTTAGAAAGGCTTTCTGGAGCATCCCGCGATGATATGTACGCCTTTGCCAAGATGGTTGGGGAAGCAAACAAGGCTGTATTCGTCTGGAGTATGGGTATTACCCAGCATGAGTGTGGCGAAGACAATGTACGAGCCATTATTAATTTGGCTCTCACCAAAGGTTTTGTTGGTCGGGAAGGTTGTGGTTTGATGCCCATTCGAGGACACTCAGGAGTGCAAGGGGGTGCAGAGATGGGCTGTTACGCGACAGTTTTCCCTGGTGGTAAACCCATGACTCCAGAAAATGCTGCCGAGTTGAGTCAGCTTTGGGGTTTTGATGTGCCAACTACCAAGGGTTTAATTGCGCCGGATATGATTAACGCTGCATATGAGGGACAGTTGAACGTTTTGTTTTCTGTCGGGGGTAACTTCTTGGAAGTCCTTCCAGAACCAGATTACGTTGAAGCTGCCTTAAAACGGGTTCCACTGCGAGTCCACATGGATATTGTCCTTTCCAGCCAAATGCTTGTAGAACCAGCTGATACGGTTGTACTTCTTCCAGCCACAACTCGTTATGAAATTCCAGGGGGAGTCACAGAAACCAGCACTGAACGCCGAGTCATCTTCAGCCCGGAAATTAAAGGTCTTCGTATTGGTGAAGCACGCCCGGAATGGGAGGTGTTTGTGGAATTGGCAAGACGCGTTGGAAAGACGCGCCATGGCACGTCTCTACATTTTGCCGATACGGTTGCAATTCGCGAAGAAATTGCTCAAGTGGTTCCCCAATATGCTGGGATTCAACATCTCAAGGAAGCCGGGGATCAATTCCAGTATGGTGGATCGCATTTGTGCTTTGGCTGGAAATTTCCCACAGCAGATGGCAAAGCTCATTTTGCAGTGGTATCTCGTCAAGAGCAAGAATTACCAGAAGGTTATTTTTTGGTCACTACACGCCGGGGCAAACAATTTAATAGTATGGTGCAAGAGCATAAGGACGCCATCACTGGCGCACTGAGAGAGGCAGTGTTGATTAATAAAGCAGATGCAGCAAAGTTAGGATTCAAAGATGGTGACGCTGTTGTTCTTAAGAATAATTTGGGTGAGTTCAAAGGACGAGTGTGTATCGCACCAGTTAACCCAAGAAATTTGCAGGTACATTGGCCCGAAGGTAATGTGCTGTTAGATAGAAGTAAGCGATCGCGTGAAGGAGTACCTGATTACAATGCAGTGGTACGGTTGGAAAAGTTTCCACGGCCTGGAGACCCGACATAACTTTTAGGGATATTTTTTATAGGTATCTGTAGAGACGCTTCAAACAGCGCGTCTCTATTGATTTGTATCACCCTTTTTGTAAAATGGTGTTATCCATAAAAGATGACTTTATGCGGGTATCAGTTCAGAATTGGTTTCTGATGGTGCAGCATCTTGCACTAAGGAAGGGGAACTATCTTTGCGTTGGAAAATATTACCTGCAAATCCTAATAAGCCATTGACCTTGCGAGTACGCCACTCATCTACAAGTTTTTCCACGCTAGCAGCTGGCATTCGTCGCATCATTGCTTCATAAAGATAAGCAGCATGACCGGTTTCATCCTTGGCAATGCTCAACATTCCCAATTTCAAGTTGCGGGTGGTTGGGTCGTTGTCAGGTAAGACATTTGCCATGCGGACAAAGTCTCTACTCGCATCTAACTCTAGGATGTAAGTGCTACCCATAAATACATCCCAATCAATGACTTCTGGTTTGAGTTGTTCTTGAGAGTACCCTTTGAAGAAAGCGGCAAAGAAAGGGCTGCGCCTTTCTTGCGATTTATTTTCCTGAGGATTTTTTGGCAAATTTTTAAAATCTATAACTTGTTTGTTAAGTTGTTTTAAAGCGTGGGCAAAAATTTGACCGTGCCTTGTTTCATCTGATGCGTGTTTTGCCAGTTTTTCGGCAAGCCATGTATCACCTTCTGCTGCTGCGCGATCGCTCAGTGCAGTCAAAACCGGAACAGAGCCAGATTCTGCCAACTGGAACCCTGCAAGAACATTAGGGCGAGTTTTAGGGTCACGGATTTGAGCAGCTAAGTAGTAGGCGCTGACACCAGAACCAACTAGGTGCATGAAGTAAGTCGAGAGGTCCATGAGAACTTGGAACTGATTGAGAGAAAGTTACTTTTCTTATAGTAGTTCTCATTTTTGATTGTTGTAGTAAATTTTTCATGACTGCTTGGTCATTCTTTGCAACGTAGCCGGAGAGGGATTCTTAAATCGCCAGATGTATTTTGTAGGTTGGTATCACTTCGTCCTACCCAACAATTCGATTATATGTTGGGTTTCGTTTCTCAACCCAACCTACTCATTGAAATGACTGTTACAGTTGGGTTTTGTTCCTCAACCCAACCTACTCATTGAAATGACTGTTATAGTGTTTTAGTCTTTAGTAGAGTTGCATCTTGTTCTAAACCTGTCTCAATCAAATAGGTCTCTTCATAAGTTACTAGTTTTATTAAATAAGTAAGTAAGTCGGCGTAAATAAACACAAATATGTTACAAAATATAAATGCATTGAAAACCCTTACTAATGACCAATGACAAATGACTAAGGACGACCCTCACCAGTTACTTTTTTTCTTACCGACCTACTTACTATGTTCGCACCTAAAAAACTTCTTATTTTACTAACGGTACTTCTGCTTACACTGACTATTGGTGGATGCACAATTCTTTTTCCAAAGCAGGCTGCCACAAATCCTCACTTAGCATTTGGCAACCCAAGTAACGCTAGTAAGGCTGAGCCAAATAACTATCTCATAGAAAAACCTCAATACGTACTTTCATACAATAGAGATAAAGGAATTCCAAACTGGGTCAGTTGGGAATTAAATCAGTCTTGGTTGGGTGACGCACCAAGATCTAATAATTTCCGACCCGATGGTACCCTTCCAGAAAGCTGGTACCGTGTGACTCCTAGTGATTATACGAGAAGCGGTTACGACAAAGGGCATATGGTTCCTTCTGCAGACCGCAGCAATACTCCTGAAAATAATGCTGCTACATTTGTCATGACAAATATCATTCCCCAAGCACCTGACAACAATCAAGGTTATTGGGCACGCCTGGAAGATTATGCTAGAACTTTAGCTTCTAATGGTAATGAATTGCATATTATAGCTGGAGGTTACGGTGAAAAAGGAACTATTGCTCAAGGAAAGGTTTCTGTTCCTGCCCGAATTTTTAAGATTATTGTTGTGACAGCACCCAATCAAGATGCAAATAGCATTAATGAATCCACAAGAATCATTGCTGTGGATACTCCCAATACAGACGGGAATCGGGATGCTGACTGGTCTGAGTTTATAACGAGTGTTGATGCTATTGAACAAAAGACGGGTTATGATTTTCTTTCTAATGCTAAACCATCTGTTCAGCAGATTATAGAAGCTAAAGTTGAGCAAGTTACTGATGTTAAATCAAGGAGATATCGTAAGAAATAGCTAAGTTAAATTTGTCATTTGTTACAGCATTTTGCAGGTAAATAAAGTAGGGGCTCTCGGTCGTATGTCTCCTGTGTCGGCACGCACTCGCGTTCGCCCTTACAATTAGGTGTACTTCACGCATATAAAAACTACTATACAGTTCCCTACTCTTTATACGGAAAAAGCTAAGGTGTAAATCTTTACCTTATGTCGTTTATATGAACAACGCTTAAGTTTCTACTACTTGAGTGGAGAGCCCAGCTAAGTTACCATCTGAAGTTGTTCCTATAATATAAACATTAATATTAATTTTCCCAATTCTTATCACTCTGATATCAGAGAGATTGGCTTTCAGGACTTTGACAAGGTTTTGATACTTTTTAGCGGCGGCTTTTTCTTCTGGACTGTGCCAATCTTGTTCTGCGATCGCGACTTCAAAAAAATCATCCATATCAACAACTGCAACAGGTGTATCTAAAGGATGCCCTGTTTTTTGAAGAACGAATTCAGGCGTAATATCTTGTTGTTCCTCACATTGCCAAAGAAAAACCTTAAAAGGATATTCTGACTCGCTTATAAATAGCAAGTTTTCTGATGCTTGTTGAAGAATTTCAATCAAGCATTGACTGTGACTGGTTAGTTTATCGGAATGGCTCAAGTTTTTAGTTAGAGACAAAGAATAATATAGATTGCTCCTCTTTATTTTATTGCATCTAAATATAATTTAACTTTGCCAATTAGGGAGTGGTGCCCAACTCACGTCGTAGATTTCCGGTAAAATCAAGACCTGAGGATTGTAAATAGGGAGACTAGGGTTGCCTACGCTTGGTGTAAACATAGACCATATCGCTACTGTTCGGCAAGCGCGACGGACAGTGGAACCGGACCCCGTGGCTGCGGCGGTATTGGCAGAAATAGGAGGTGCAGATGGTATTACCGTGCATTTACGGGAGGACAGACGGCACATCCAAGAACGAGATGTCCGCTTACTGCGCCAAACTGTGAGAACCCATCTGAATTTGGAGATGGCAGCGACTGATGAAATGGTTGCCATAGCTTTAGACGTTAAGCCCGATTACGTCACTTTGGTTCCCGAAAAGCGGGAGGAAGTCACTACAGAAGGTGGGCTAGATATCGTCGGTCAAATTGATAGAATAGGAGCAATAGTCGATAAATTGCAAGGCGCTGGTATTCCAGTTAGTTTGTTTATCGATGCAGAGAAAGCACAAATTGAAGCTTCTGTCAAGGTTCAAGCCAAGTTTATTGAACTCCATACGGGGCGATATGCTGAAGCAAAAGATGAAACAAGTCGCCAACAGGAACTAGCCTTACTAGCTTCTGGGTGCGAGCAAGCCATACAAGCTGGATTGCGCGTGAATGCCGGTCACGGGTTGACTTACTGGAATGTCCACCCCGTAGCTTGCCTCACTGGCATGGAAGAACTGAACATCGGGCATACTATTGTCAGTCGGGCGGTATTGGTGGGTATGGAAAGAGCAGTCCGCGAAATGAAATTGGCTATAAGGGGAGAACTGTGAACAGTTAATGCTTAACTGAAATAGAGGGGTTGTTACTGCGAAAATCCGAAAACTTGTCTTTATTTCACAAGTCAAAGCTGAACTAGAGGCTTCTATGAAAGCAGAACAGTCGAACAACCTTCCTCTTTGGGTACAGGACAGAGATACAGTCATCGCCAACAGTGGCGGTGCGGAGTGGAGATACCAAACTCCTCCTGATTATTCTGAGTCTAAAGAAGGTCTTGCAAAAGAAAGTCAGTGCAAACACCTTGAAGGTTCACTCGAAGCGATCGTGCAAAATTTGGTTAGAACCTTTGAGATGGAAGCGTCTTTCAAAACTAACCCTTCTCAGTGGCTGTCTGTTGTGAACGAACAGTTTCGCATGAGCAGTAATGGGGGCGCGGCGTACATGGCATCAGATGTATCAAAAGCAGGAACTTACAATCTGTTTATGCCCGATACTGAAGATTACAAGGCTTCTGTTGAAACTTTTGAATCATCAGGAAAACTGTTCCGCACGGCATTTCCTAAAGGATTTCTTTGGGAAGTTTTGGAGGTTTTCTCTGGTCCCCCAACTGTTACGTTTAAATGGCGGCATTGGGGCACTTTTAGCGGTGCTTACAAAGACTGTGCGCCAACAGGAGAGACAGTGGAAATCGTCGGTATGAGTGTGGCACGTGTCACTGATGATTTAAAAATCCTGTCTGTGGAACACTACTTTGACAACAGTCAGTTCCTTAAAAAGCTGACAGCTATGAGGGGTGTTAAGAGTTAGGAGTGACTGGTTGGTGGCGATCGCTTTCATGCAAGAATTAAGTACTTTATGCTAAGTAATTTTGTGGGACACTGTCAGTAGCGCTGTGTCCTTTCATCTTTCATCAATCAAGGACGAAAATGCAAAAATACTATTACGTTTTGGCAAGTGAACGGTTTTTACTACAAGAAGAACCAATGGAGGAAGTGCTGAAAGAGCGCACTCGTCATTATCACGAGCAAGAAAAAGAAATTGATTTTTGGGTGGTTAAGCAACCAGCTTTTCTAGAAGCACCTCAAATGGCAAAAGTCAAGGCGAAGTGTCCTCAACCAGCAGTGGCAATTGTTTCTACCAATTCCCAATTTATTACCTGGTTGAAATTGCGATTGGAATACGTCTTGACAGGGGAATTTGAAGCTCCTTCAGCGGAAATCCCGGATGCTTTGGCATCTATGGCTACCGTATCTTGATGTTAAGGTAGACGCGCCATGGCGCGTCTCTACAATAGTATTATTAAGTTTTGCTATTGTCTATTGACCATTGACCGTTGACCGTTGACTCAATAAGATCTTTTTAGAAAAAAGTTTCATAAAATCATGTATCAAACTATTGTCCAGAGATTTCAGAGTTTACCAAAATCTTTAGTCAGTGGTTTATTGTTAGCATTGACAGGGTTAGTGGCAGGTAGCAATTTCACCCTAGCCCAAGAACAAAACGTTCCCGTTTGTCAACCCCCTAGTGCAGGTGAGTATCTTTTATTGGTCATTAGTCCGACACCTGGTAATCAAAGTCAGTTACGTCGCGCTTTACCTAGTGAACTTAAGACGGTAACTTGCAGATATCTTAAAGACACGGTGACACGGATAGGTGGGTTTCGCAATATAGACGATGCCAACCGCTGGGCAAGGTACGTCAGCCATGTTGTTGGATTGTCTGCTATCATCACAACCCGACCCACGGATAAACCACAATCTCAGGCTGTCAACTATAAACCCGAGCGGTTGGGAGAAGGTTACGCTGTATTGGTTGATTATTATAATCGTCCAGAAGTTGCCAATCAAGTGCGGGAGGTTGTGGGAGGAGATGTGGGTTTTGCTACCTACGGACAACGTCCCTACCTGCTAGCAGTTTATACAAATAATCAAAAAGATGCATATAGTACATTGCAAAAACTAAGCGAGCAAGGCTTTTCTGCCGTACTCGTTGATAGCCGTAAAGTATTGCTATTGCGTTCCTCTGTGCGCTTGCAATAAAAATTAAAAAAGCTGAACTATGGGCTGACAACCAGTACACCTGTAGATTTAGCTAACCATGATATGGTTATGCCCAAAGCCGAACCAGCTATGACCTGAACGGGTGTGTGTCCTAGCAGTTCTTTGAGTCGATCGCCATTAAAATTTGGATGTTCGTGAAAGAGTTCATCAATCATTTGATTGAGGATGCGAGCTTGTTTACCCGCAGCTTGCCGAACTCCTGCTGCATCGTACATGACAATAATGGCAAACACAACAGCAACAGCGAACTCAGAAGACGCCCAACCAAGAGTTTGTCCAATCCCAGCTGCTAAAGCTGTCACTAAAGCTGAATGAGCACTGGGCATTCCTCCAGTTGCTACCAGAACATTCACGTTAAGTTTACGATTTTTCACCAGCTCAATAACCAGCTTGAGCCCTTGAGCAATCAAACTAGCTACCAGTGCTACGAAAAGCACTCGGTTTTCTAAGATGTCGCCTATGTTCTGCATGCTATTTTGCTTGAGTTAGAATGATTGTGAAATGAAATATCAAAAGGGATATGAATTATGAATGATAAATTATGACTCGTAAACTAGCCAAGTTTTCATCATTCATTTTTCATTCCCTAGTGATTGCGGCTTGTGATAAAATTCGCGATCGCAATCAGTGGCTGTGCTTTTTCTCCAAAAGGTTCAAGTTCAGCACAAGCATCTTCAATAAGTTGTTGAGCTTTAGAACGAGATGCTTCGATTCCCCAAAGGCTGGGGTAGGTGACTTTGTTTGCTTTTTGGTCTTTGCCTGCAGTTTTGCCTAATTGCTCTGCGGTAGCGGTGATATCTAGAATGTCATCAACAATTTGAAAGGCAAGCCCGATATTTTGAGAGTAGCGACACAGCCGTTGCTCATTTTCTAATGATGCTCCTGCCAAAATACCACCACATACCACACAAGCTTCCAAAAGAGCACCTGTTTTGTGGGTGTGAATAAAATGCAATGTTTCTACAGAGATATCAGTTTTTCCTTCCGATTCTAAATCGAGGACTTGACCACCTACTAATCCAGTCGCACCAGTTGCATGACCCAGACGAGCAATAACCTTCAAGATTCGGTCTGCAGGAACGTTTTTAGTCTGGGTTGCTACATACTCAAATGCGTAAGCAAGTAAGCCGTCCCCAGCGAGAATGGCAATAGCGTCACCATAAACTTTGTGATTTGTCAACTTGCCGCGACGATAGTCATCATTATCCATTGCGGGCAAATCATCGTGAATCAACGACATTGTATGGAGCATCTCCACAGCGATAGCAGTGGGCATAGCCATTTCTACCGTACCGCCAAGCATTTCACAGGTCGTCAAACATAGAATGGGGCGCAAACGCTTCCCACCCGCTAGGAGGGAATAGCGCATTGCTTCATATATCGTTTCTGGATAACCTATGGGAATAGACTTATCCAGAGCTGCGTCACAAAGTTGCTGTTTCTCTTTGAGATAGGCTAACAGGTCAAATTTTACTTCTTTTGAAGTTGTCTGAAGATTATCTGCTGCTACCATCCTGAATTTCCTTGAAGTTCCGTTATATACGTAACAATTTTACGGGAAAGAGTCATTTGTCATTAGTCATTTGTATTAAATATCAGGACACTAGGCAATGGACTAAGGACAAAAGACACCGAACAATTCCTAATTTTTTGAGCGTTGTCTATAGCTATTTACAGTATTTTGCATCAACATCGCTACAGTCATTGGACCAACACCGCCAGGGACTGGAGTGATAAATTCGGTGACTCCAGCGACAGAGTCAAAGTCAACATCGCCTACTAAGCGACTATTGCCACTTGAGTCTGTCACGCGGTTTATCCCCACATCTACCACAACAGCGCCCTGTTTGACCATGTCAGCAGTAATGAATTCTGGACGACCAACTGCTGCTACCAGAAGATCGGCGCTTTTAGCTATCGACTGTAAGTCTTGCGATCGCGAATGAGCTACAGTCACAGTAGCATCTGCTTCCAGTAGCATCAGAGCCAGTGGTTTACCCACTAGAATACTGCGTCCCACAACCACTGCTTGCTTTCCTTTCAAAGGGATCTCGTATTCTTCTAACAGACTCATTATCCCAGCTGGGGTACAGCTGCGTAAACCGGTCTCTCCCCTTACCAGTCGTCCCATGTTTACGGGGTGCAATCCGTCTGCATCTTTATCTGGAGCGATTTGATGCAACAGCGCCACAGCATCCAAGTGATTCGGGAGAGGCAATTGTATAAGAATACCATCTACTCGTTCATCTTTGTTGAGTGCAGCAATAACGGTTTCCAATTCTGCTGAGGTAGTCTCTGTGGGAAAATGTTTACCAAAAGACGCAATACCAATCTTTTCGCAAGCTCGTTCCTTTCCACGCACATAAGCTGCTGATGCCGGGTTATCACCCACCATCAACACTGCTAAACCGGGCGGGCGTCCTATTTCGGGTTGTAGCTCTTTAATGGTATCAGAAAGCTCTTGCTGAATTTTTCCTGCCTTAGCTTTACCATCAAGAAGTTTGGCTGTTTTTGTATCCATCAGAAGTCCCAGAACAACGCTACGCCGTGGCGTTGCCATATGCTCAATTCGCATTCGTAGCAAATACCACGTCTACTATCTTCTCAGATTGGTTGTATCTGTTGAGAGTTTGTTTCGCTCAAAGAAAAGAACGTCATTCCTTCACAATTCTTGGTACTTCACAAATACAAATTGTCACCCTTGGAGTACTGATGCCAAAATTGGCAAGTAGAGGTAAGCCATATGCAAAACATGAAAAACTTAAAGATATTGTTTTCGTACAAACGCGGCACCATTTTATCTATACGTTTGGGATTGGTGGTTCTCCTTGTTACGGGGCTGCTGAGTTGTTCCATGGAACGATATGGATGGAATGCCATAGGAACCAATATTACCCCGATTCGGGAAATAAAGCCACCAAGGGAGGATGACGTTACAGTCTACATACAAGGACAGGTTGAAAAAAAAGTTCCACTCTTAAAGCAGCAAGCATACCAAATTAAGGACTCTACCGGGAAAATGTGGGTGATTACCAATCAAACTGGTTTGAAAGAGGGGGATACAGTCGCAATTAAAGGCAAAATTCGTTACAAAAGTATTCCATTAGCTGGGAAAGAATACGGAGAGGTTTATTTAGAGGAGGAATGAGTTTCAGAAGAGTTATTGGTTGTTGGTTAGTAGATAGTAGTATTCTTGACCAAAAACTACTATCTACTAACTATGCAGGTGCAAGTTGCGATCGCAATTCTTTACCGAGAAAATAAGTTTCTCATGCAGTTAAGGGATAACAAACCCAATCTTCTCTACCCCGGTCATTGGGCGCTGTTTGGCGGACATATGGAACCGGGAGAAACCCCAGAAGAGACAGTACAGCGAGAAATTTTAGAAGAAATATGTTATAATTTACCGCCAACATTCTCCAAATTTGGCTGTTATTCCGATGAAAGAGTTTTTCGTCACGTCTTCCATGCACCCCTTTTATTGGAATTAGATCGATTAGTGCTCAACGAAGGCTGGGATATGGGCTTAGTAACACCAGAATCTATTCACCAAGGAAGCTGTTATTCAGCAGTAGCAGGAGAAGTTAGACCGATGGGAGCAATGCATCAACGTATTTTGTTAGATTTTATGGAGAGTCAACTGAAGTAGGTCGGATGAAGGATGAAGGATGAAATGAAGTATGAAGTATAAAGTATGAAGGATGAAATAGGTCATATAAAGTAAGTCTATCACTTAATTTAGAGACTTGTACCTATACTATCAACCCGTTTTTCATCCTTTATCCTTCACTCTTCAACCTTTATCCTTTACCCTTCATCCTTTATCCTTCATCCTTTATCCTTTATCCTTTTTTTAATGACTACAAACAAACTACCACGATGGTTGAGCCTAAGTTTGGCCTTTCCCCTCGCCATACTCAATGGTTGGGTATTGCTTCAGGTTGTGCAGTATTTCCAACCTTTAGTAAGTATTTTAGTTGCCGCCCTGTTACTAGCTTTTGTTCTAGACTATCCAATTCGGTTTTTGCAGCGACAAGGGGTAAATCGCAACTTGGCTATTGTCAGTGTGTTGCTGTTAGCCGTAGTAATTGTTGCAGCTTTAGCTATCACTTTGGTTCCCTTGATTCTGGAACAATTGAATGAATTGGTGAATTTTTTGCCCAAGTGGATTGATTCCGGAACACTACAAATTCAAGCTTTTCAAAACTGGGTTGCTACCCAGGCTGCTACCCAAGAATTTCCTGTTAATTTAAGTAGCTTAGTGACTCAATTGTTAGATAGGTTTTCCAACCAACTTCAATCCTTAACAGGGCAAATTCTTGGTTTTGCCGTAGATACCATTGGTAGTTTGGTTAATGTATTGCTGACAGTAGTATTAACAATTTACCTAATACTAAATGGAGAGCAACTTTGGGATGGTATTTTTCAGTGGCTTCCGCCTCACATTAGCTCACAAGTGCGACAATTGTTACGAGAAGACTTCCAAAATTATTTTATCGGTCAAGCAACTTTAGGTGCATTGCTTGCATTTATCCTAATTTTGGTATTTTTAGCTCTTCGCGTGCCCCTAGCTTTACTTTTTGGTATTGGTATTGGATTTTTCTCTCTGTTTCCCTTTGGCACGGGCATAGGGATCGCAATAGTCAGTCTATTAATAGGATTGCAAAATTTTTGGTTGGCAATAGAAGTTTTAACTGTTGCTGTTATCATTGACCAAATAAATACTAATTTTGTTGCTCCTCGTCTTTTGGGTAATTTGACTGGTTTAAATCCTGTCTGGGTAGTTATTTCCTTGCTGGTAGGAGCCAAATTAGGAGGATTGTTAGGTTTATTAGTTGCTATACCTATAGCTAGCTTTATCAAAGATGTCACAGATAGTTGGCGTGCAGGGGGGTTTCAAGTCCCACCCGGTGAGAAGATTTCAAGTGATGGTGTTGCCTCCGGGGAAAGTATCAATGTGGTTTTAGAACGATAATTTAAATGATTATCAAAATAGGAGAATTAGGTGGAAGGCAAAAGATTTATCCGCAATTTACGATTGGAAAACTTCCTTTCCTATGGGAGTGAAGGAGAAGAAATCGAGTTGCAACCGCTCAACGTATTAATTGGTGCAAATGCATCTGGCAAATCGAATTTAATTGAAGCTCTCACTATTTTAAAGGCTGCACCTACAGACTTACTCGTGCCCTTTCGTCAAGGAGGAGGTGTGAGTGAGTTTTTGTGGAAAGGTGACAAAGGTGTTCCAGTAGCTGAAGTAAAACTTACTGTTGATTACCCCAATCAGCGTTTACGTTATAGGTTAATGTTCACAGTAGTTGGTCAAAGACTAGAGCTATTAGAAGAAGAAGTAGAAAATGAGTATCCGTATAGTGGTGAAACTAACATTGATTTCTACTATCGATATCAAAGTGGTCATCCAGTTTTAAAAATAAAGACGGATAGTAATTTACAACAAATACGACGCTCTATAGTACCAGAACAGTTAATTCTGGAGCAGTCAATTTTATCGCAAAGAAAAGATCCAGATTTGTATCCAGAACTTTCATATTTAGGTAACAATTTTTCAAATATTGGAATCTATAGAGAATGGTACGTAGGACACAAATCAGAAGTCAGAAAACCTCAAAAGACTGACTTAGTAGAGCATCCTCTATTGGAAGATGGAAGTAATCTTGGACTTTTTTTAAACAACTTACAATATCAGCTAGGAAATAGACAAATTATAGATAAAATTAAAATTTTTTATAATCTAGCTGAAGAGATAAATATAAAAATATACGGCGGTACAGTACAGATATTTATTCGGGAAGAAGGTCTTACCAAGCCAATTCCTGCAAATCGTTTATCTGATGGCACATTGCGGTATTTATTTTTAATGGCTTTACTCCTCGACCCCACCCCACCACCGCTCATATGTATTGAAGAACCAGAAATTGGTTTACATCCAGATATTCTACCTACAATTGCTGAAATGCTTATCGAAGCATCACAAAGAACACAACTTATTGTAACAACTCATTCCGATGCTTTAGTTTCTGCAATCCCACCTGAATCAGTCCTAATATGTGAACGAGACGAAAAAGGAAGCCATTTACGTCGCCTTGAACCAGAAAAATTAAAAAGTTGGCTGGAAAATTATACTTTGGGAGACCTATGGCGAATGGGTGAAATAGGAGGCATCCGATGGTAAAGGAGATTCGTATTTATCTTGAAGGTGGTGGAGACGGGAAAAATACAAAAGCTTTAATTCGGGAAGGATTTAGCAAATTTTTACAAGAAATTGTTGAACTGGCACGCAGTAAAAAAATAAAATGGGCAATGACTGTCTGTGGTTCACGTAATAATGCATTCCGTGATTTTAAGAATGCTTTGGAATCTCACCCAGATGCCTTTAATGTGTTGCTTGTTGATGCAGAAGCCCCTGTTAAAAAGTCTCCTTGGCAGCATTTAAGCACGAGGGATAATTGGGATGTGCCAGAAATTGATGATAGTCATTGCCATTTAATGGTTCAATCGATGGAGGCATGGTTTATTGCTGACATTGATACTCTAAAAAAATTTTATGGGCAGGGATTTAAGGAAAATGCAATTCCTAAAAATCCAAATGTAGAAACTATTGACAAGGACAGCTTGGAACCATGCCTTAAGATTGCGACTGGCAATACCACTAAGGGTGAGTATCAAAAAATAAAACATGCTTCTAAGCTCTTAGAAATGTTAAAGACAGAGAAGATACGAAGCGCTTCTTTTCACTGCGATCGCTTGTTTACAACACTTACTCAAATGATAAACATTTCTACTGAAAGTAGCAAGTGAGGCACATAAGCGTTAACAAACCTTGAACAATCTACAGGTATAACTCAGATCGGGTTATCATCGGATATTGGCAGGTAGCCTTGTGTATTGGTAGGACTCATGACCGCTTCTCACTCCCCATTCCAAACAACGGAACCCAATAACCCCAATGAACCTATCGCTGATTACCGTACAGTTGACCGCAGTAAACTCAGCAAGATGTATCAGCACTACGTGGAGGTGAAGGAAAAGTATCCTCACGCCCTACTTTTGTATCGAGTTGGGGATTTTTTTGAAACATTTTTTCAAGATGCCATTGTTGTCGCCCGAGAACTGGAACTGGTTCTGACTAGCAAGCATGGGGGCGAAGTAGGTAGGGTACGCATGACTGGTGTACCGCACCATGCGTGGGAAAGGTATACGACTCAGTTGGTAGAAAAAGGCTACGCTGTTGTCATTTGCGATCAGGTAGAAGATGCCTCGGAGGCTGTAGGTTTAGTTCGCCGTGAGGTAACACGCATTCTAACTCCAGGTACGTTGTTGGAAGAAGGAATGCTCAAGTCAAGCCGGAATAACTATTTGGCTGCTGTCGTCATCGCCGGGGATCATTGGGGTTTGGCTTATGCAGATATTTCTACAGGGGAATTTTTAACGACTCAAGGCAGTAATCTAGAACATTTAACCCAGGAACTGATGCGCTTGCAACCTGCGGAGGTATTGGTTCCTACTAATGCCCCCGATTTACGGAGTCTACTGCGCCCCGGCGAAAAATCGGAACATTTGCCGGAATGTTTGCCTCCATCTTTTTGTTATAGCTTGCGATCGCAACTTCCCTTCTCTCAAGGCGAAGCCAGAACGAGATTGTTGCAAAAGTTTAAAGTACGTTCCTTGGAAGGATTGGGTTGCGAACACCTTCCTCTTGCTGTCCGTGCTGCAGGTGGGTTGCTGGAATATTTGGAAGATACTCAAAAAGAAAATTCTATTCCACTACAACTACTACGCAGTTACACTCTCACTGACTTTCTCATTATTGACCATCAAACTCGCCGCAACCTAGAAATCACTCAAACTGTCCGTGATGGCACCTTTGTTGGCTCTCTGCTTTGGGCATTAGATAAAACCTCTACAGCAATGGGGAGTCGTGCTTTACGCCGATGGTTGTTGCAACCACTCCTTGAAATTAAAGGAATTCGTGCTCGACAAGACACGATTCAAGAACTTGTAGAGAATAATACCCTGCGTCAGGAATTACGGCAATTATTACGTGAAATTTATGATATAGAACGACTGACAGGGCGTACTGGTTCTGGAACAGCTAATGCTAAAGATTTGCTAGCTTTAGCCGATTCCCTCACTCGTTTGCCGCAAATAGCGAATTTGGTTTCAGATGCTCGTTCTCCTTTCTTGAAAGCTTTGCAAAAGGTACCACCAGTTATGGAGGAGTTAGCAGGGAAAATTCGTGCTTACATAGTGGAGTCGCCACCCATACATATTAAGGAAGGTGGTTTGATTCGTTCTGGTGTCGATGCTCAGTTAGATGAAAGACGCGCCACTGTTGAAGATGACCAGAAATGGATTGCTAATTTGGAAGTTGATGAACGAGCAAGAACGGGAATCCCGAACCTGAAGGTAGGATTTAACAAAACTTTTGGTTACTACATTAGTATTTCCCGTGCAAAAGCTGACCAAGTGCCATCTAATTACATACGCAAACAAACTCTAGTTAATGAAGAACGCTACATTACACCAGAGTTGAAGGAACGAGAAGCACGGATTCTCACAGCGCGAGATGATTTAAACCAGTTGGAATATGAACTTTTTGTCGCGTTAAGAGAGGAAGTGGGCTTACAAGCAGAGGCTATTCGCAATATTTCCCGTGCAGTAGCAGCAGCAGATGTCTTGTGCGGGCTGGCTGAGTTGGCAATATACCAGGGTTACTGTCGTCCTGTTATGGTTGAAGGGCGAGGAATTACAATTGTCGATGGGCGTCATCCTGTTGTAGAACAGTCTTTGCCAGCTGGGTTTTTTGTACCAAATTCTACGTATCTGGGTCAAGAGTCATTTGTAAATGACCAAGGACAAATTACAAATAACAATCCTGATTTAATTATCCTTACCGGACCTAATGCTAGTGGTAAGAGTTGTTATCTCAGGCAGGTGGGGTTGATTCAACTTATGGCACAAATCGGGAGTTTTGTACCAGCGAGGGAAGCAAAGTTGGGAGTGTGCGATCGCATTTTCACCCGTGTAGGTGCAGTGGATGACCTAGCAACAGGTCAATCTACTTTTATGGTGGAGATGAATGAAACAGCAAATATTTTAAATCATGCCACGTCAAAGTCACTGGTGTTGCTGGATGAAATCGGTCGAGGAACGGCAACTTTTGATGGTCTTTCTATTGCTTGGGCGGTAGCGGAGTATTTAGCAACAGAAATCCGATCGCGCACAATTTTTGCAACCCACTACCATGAATTGAATGAATTGGCTTCATTATTACCAAATATTGCCAATTATCAAGTTACTGTTAAGGAGCTACCCGAGCAAATTATCTTTTTGCACCAAGTTCAACCGGGAGGTGCAGATAAATCCTATGGTATTGAAGCAGGAAGATTGGCAGGATTACCAAAGGTAGTCATTCAACGTGCAAGACAAGTTATGGGGCAGATTGAAAAGCACAGTAAGATTGCGATCGGTTTGCAGAACCTAGAGTAGTATCAGTGCAATGGAGTATGAGAAAAGGTGCGGAAGAAGCAAACCCGCACCTAAGCTAAAAAGCGGCCCTCTCCAAGAAGGGCACATTATTAAATTTAACCGACAAACAGAGAACTATAAAATATTGATACAATGAAAAAATCATTTTCTGCTGTAAAAAGCTTGAAAACCCAGTCACTACTAACTACTAACCACTAACCACTAACAGCCCTAACTCCTAATTGTGTTTATTTATGCCGACTTACTTAACTTTCTATTTCAGATTTTTGAGTATCTTTAAGTGCCGGAGAATTGGCGGCGGGGATCGAATAAGGATAAGGGTATTCAAGTGATGAATTTAACTGAGATTGCTCCAAACTCGCTTCAGCGATCGCAGCATTATTAAAATAGGAACCAAAGAGTTTGTCATAGTTGGAAGCAACAGCTAAAAATGCCCCACCCAATATATAAATGGGTAAAGGCAACTGAAATTCCTTGAGCCAGTCAAAAAACTCAGCTAAAGCAAATAGTACAAAAAAGCAAGCCAACCAAACTCTCATGTTTTTACCTCAGGATCGAAATAACTGTATTAGTTTTAGATAGACTGCATCTTACTTTATATTAGTTTGAATAACAATTGGATGGAAAAAACGATGGTTTATCGGGGTGCAAAGCAGGATTGCTCCTACCTAGTATCTATTCCAAACATTTTTTGAATTGTAATAAGTAGGTGAGCAGAATTAAATATAACTATTTTGAAAGCTAAGTAGGTGGGTGCAAAAAAACTTAGCTATGTCAACAAAGATTGAGATACTCTCCAGCCTACTAACCACTCCCAGCCCTAACTAATATCATGTCCGGGTAAAGACTTATCATTAAGGCAGATGGGGAGATGGGGAGAGGGGGAGATGGGGAGAGGGTTTTCCGGTTTTTACACAGATTGTTTAATAATAACTAATTAACCGGACTTAATATGACTTAGGCTTATTGTAAAAACTGTATAAAACTTCGTAACAACCAATCTGAAAATAATACTTAAATAAGTGTTAAATTTTAAACATGAATTGTCTGTGAATTGTGAAGCAAACCGGGCTTGCTTGGGCACTTAATCAGATAAATTTATGTAATGAAGAGAAAAAATAAATTTTATAAATTCTAGGAGATGCAAGGGATACGATCGCATTGACCTAGCGATCGTATCCCTTGCGTTAAATGATGAAGTTGCCGTAATATTTTAGAATAAAATCTTACATAGGAATACGCTAACTATAATAAATGAATGGTGATCTAGTTCTAGATGTTGTGGAGCAAGTCTTGCTATCTAGACAGCTTAGCCCCATTGAACGATTGATCTTGCATCAATCGTGGCTCGGAAAAGGCTATGGTGAAATGGCGCGAGATTCTGGCTACGGTAGCAACTACTTTAAAGAGGTAGGGTCTCAATTGTGGCATGACCTTTCGGAAGCAATTGGACAAAGGGTAACAAAAAAAAATTTGCATCTTGTTTTAGCGCAGTATCAGCAAATTGAAGGAGCGAATCACCTACAGGCACAACAAGGTATCGAAAAGCAAGAACCAGGAGACACTATCACAGAATCTCATAAACAAATTCATTTGCATACTATACCTAAGGTAGAGAAAATAAAAACAGACATAGAGTATCCTGGAGGACCCGTACCGCTTAACTCTCCCCTCTACATCAATCGCTTGCGAGTAGAAGAACTAGCGTACAAGGAACTAGACAAACCGGGGTGCCTCATCCGCATCAAAGCCCCAAGAAAAATGGGCAAAAGTTCTTTGCTCAACCGGATGATAACTTGCGCTCAAAATTCTGGGTACAAAATTGCTTATATAGATTTCCAGGAGACTGACGAAACTGTTTTTACTTCCCTCGACAAATTTTTGCGCTGGTTTTGTGCCAATGTCAGCAGACAGTTGAACCTCAACTACAAGCTTGATGATTACTGGGATGAGGACATGGGCAGTAAGGTGAGCTGCAAAATTTATTTTGAGGAGTACGTACTAGATCGGGTAAATGGTCCCATCGTCTTGGCTTTAAATGAAGTCAACAGACTTTTTGAGCATCTCCAAATAGCCAATGATTTTCTGGCGATGTTGCGATTTTGGCATGAAGTGGCACGGACAGTAGAAATTTGGCAGAATCTGCGTTTGGTCATAGTTCATTCCACAGAAATACACATACCTCTCAAAATCCATCAATCCCCCTTTAACGTGGGGCTATCAATTAAGCTTCCTCAATTTACCTTAGAGGAAGTACAAGATTTGGCGTCTCGTTATGGATTCAATTGGATTGATGACAATCAAAGTCAGCAGCTAATGGCAATGGTGGGAGGGCACCCTTATCTGATCAACCTCGCCCTCTATCACTTGCATCGTGGGGAGATGACACTACAGGAGTTGTTGGAAACATCACCTACAGCAGCAGGTATCTACAGTCACCACTTGCGCCATCATCTGACGATGCTTCGAGAACAACCAGAACTAGCATCAGCACTACTACAAGTGGTAACTGCTGATACGAGTGTCCAATTAGACGCACTTGCAGCCTTTAAATTAGAAAGTATGGGTCTGATACAACTGGATGGTAATTTGGCAAAACCAAGCTGTCACCTGTATCGCCTTTATTTTAGCCAACAATTGGCAGAAAAACCTCTAGATGCTCAACTGCAACAATCAACTCAAGAAAAACCACAAACCCAACCTTTTCCCAAAGTTGGGCAACTCTTTCAAACTGTCAGTCGTACCTACATCAAACAGTATCTAGAAACGTTTTGGCAACAGTTGGGAAAAGAGTTTTTGCCCTTGTCACTCGTTGTGTGTGAAGTTGATTATTTTAATTGGTATAACGACGCACATGGTTATGGGTCTGGAGATGCTGCTTTGCAAAAGATTTCCCTTGCCATAGCTGAGTGCATGAATCACAAAGTATCCCTCGTGGTACGTTACGGGGGTATAAAGTTTGCAGCTATATTGCCTCAAGTCAACCTTAATGAAGGGGTACAAATTGCAGAAAATACGCGGAAAAATGTCAAATTGCTAGAAATTCCATATAATTTGTCTGGGGTTGATGGATTGCCTGCTGAAGTCCTGACTATCAGTGTTGGAGTTGCATCTGTCATACCTAGCCCTCAAAGTTCGCCAGATTTACTAATAAATGCTGCGGAGGAAGCATTGTTTCAGGCGAAAAGGCAAGGTCGCGATTGCGTGAGTGCCCGTTCTACTTTAAATGAAAGGGGTTTTATTTCTCAAAAAGTATTGCATTTACCAAGATAAGCTATTGCGTTTTTAAAGACAGCATCATAAATTATGTAGAGTCTAGTAGGGTGGGCACTGTCCATCATTGTTCAATTGCTGGGGTAGAACTCACCCTACGTGTGTTTCAAAAATCAAGTAGGATTTTATAGCTGGATACAATACTTTGAAATTGGCAATCAACGAATTATTTTGTTTCTTATTTGAATCACATACAGCACTACAAATGATATAGAGGCTAAATATAAATAGAGAAGTCTCTACATATGTTTAATTAAAAAAAGAAAATTGCAGAATTTTCCATACCTTCACATTTAGAAGCTGTTAAACCAAGTTTACATATGCAAAGGATAGTGTTGCATAAGCAAGGGTTTAGATAAATTGGCAAGAAGTTTTTATTACAATTTGAAACTGCTGTGAAGATAAAGATTAACTTAGTTCTGCTATTACTAACTTTGTTGCTTGTAATAATTGTTCTACCATATTTTGCAGGCTACGCTAGGGTTGTGGGCAACTCCTCACCGCTGATAACCGACTCGAAAGTTTCCCAAATTGAACAAGGCAAGCAACTTTATGATGCAGGACGATACGCAGAAGCTGCACAAGTTTGGGAACAAGCAGCCTCTGTATTTGCTCAACGGAGAGATTTCAGCAATCAAGCCAAAAGTTACAACTATCTCGCTATTGTGTATCAAGACTTGGGAATGTGGGACGCATCGCAAAAAGCTCTCAACAAAGCTTTTAATTTGCTAAAAAAGATTAAAGACTCTTTTGTTTATGCTCAAGCCTTAAATACTTTGGGTAATCTTCAATTTAAAATCGGTCAGATAGAAAGGGCTCTGGAAACTTGGAAATTGACGGAAGCTCGCTATCGTTCCATTCAAGACCTTACAGGAATTATTCTCAGCAAAATTAACCAAGCCCAAGCTTTGCAAACTTTGGGGTTGTACAGGCGATCGCGAACCACTCTAGAGCAAGTGAATCAAGACCTTGCTGTTTTGCCCGACTCCCTTCTCAAGGCTAGGGGATTGTACAGTTTGGGGGTCACCCTGCAAGTGATAGGAGAATTGCAGTTGTCCCAAACCGTTTTATCTGAAAGTTTAGCTATTGCCAAAAAGCTGAATTCTCCATCAGATATTGGGGAAACCCTTTTTAGATTGGGGAATACTGCTAAGGCGCGGGCGGACTTTGAAACTGCATTAAATCTCTACCAACAAGCAAAGGATACAGCAACCTCTCCCCACACTCAACTCGAAGCCCAACTGAACCAACTGAGCATCTTGATTAAAATCAAGCAAATAAAATCGGCACTTGCACTGCTCCCCCAAATCCAATCAAATATAGCAAATATGCCTGCAAGTCGGGCTGTTGTCTATGCCCAAGTGAATTTTGCAAAAAATCTGATGGACTTATCTAGTGTCATAAAAGGTTGGTTTTTAGAAAGCGATGAAAAAAACCAGACAAATGACACTGGACAAATGACACTAGATATTGCCCGACTTTTAACCAAAGCAGTAGGACAAGCGAGAGACTTGAAAGATTCAAGAGCAGAATCATACGCGTTAGGAGAATTGGGGCATTTATACGAACAAAGACAACAATGGTCGGAAGCACTTGCACTCACACAACAGGCAATTTCCATAGCACAAGGTACAGGAGCAACAGACATTACACCAACTTGGTACTGGCAGCAAGGGAGAATTTTGAAAGCTCAAGAAAACATAACGGAAGCGATCGCAGTTTACAACCAAGCAGTTGATAAATTACAATCTTTGCGTCAGGATCTAGTAGGAGTGAATTCTGAAGTGCAGTTTTCCTTCCGCGATCGAGTTGAGCCAGTGTACCGTCAGTTAGTGCAATTGCTCTTACAAACTGCAAACAGCCTACCGGAAACGACCAAGCAAAAACACCTCCAACGTTCTCGGGAACTTATTGAAACGCTACAGATAGCGGAGTTAGACAACTTTTTTCGGGAAGCTTGCTTAACTTACAAATCTAAACCCATTGAGCAGATCGATCGCAAAGCAGCCGTCATTTATCCTATCGTTTTAGACCAACGTTTAGAGGTAGTTCTTTCCCTACCCGGACAACCCTTACAGCATTATGGAACTCCCCTTTCACAAGAAGAAGCAACAAAGGTGTTTGAGGAACTTCGCCAGTATTTGAACCCAGTTTTCTTACCTTCTGAGATACTACCTACCGCGCAAAAAGTTTATAATTGGTTGCTTCGCCCTGTTCAAGCAGAGTTAGAACGACAAGAAATTAAAACTTTAGTGTTTGTCCTTGATGGATTCTTACGCAATGTTCCAATGTCAGTGCTTCATGATGGCAAGCAGTATTTAGTAGAAAAGTACGACATTGCACTGACTCCAGGATTGCAACTTTTAGAATCGCCATCCTCCTTTAAACAAGCTTCGCTAACACTTTCTCTACAGAAACTCAAAACCTTAGCAGCAGGATTGACTGAAGCACGACAAGGTTTTTCTGCTTTACCGGGTGTTGAAACAGAAATTCAAAGAATCTTGAATAAGTTCTCAGCTAAAGTTTTGCTAAATCGGGACTTTACTCGTTCCAACCTCCAAAAGCGAGTAGAAACTACACCTTTTTCTATAGTCCATTTAGCAACCCACGGTCAGTTTAGCTCAAAAGCTGAAGATACTTTTCTTCTCACTTGGGATGACCGCATTCAGGTTAAAGATTTGGATAGACTGCTAAAAATACGAGATGAACAAAAACCGATTGAACTTTTGGTTTTGAGTGCGTGCCAAACTGCTAAAGGGGACAATAGAGCTGCTTTAGGTTTAGCTGGTGTTGCAGTGCGCTCTGGGGCGAGGAGTACTCTAGCAACACTTTGGTCAGTACAGGATAAATCAACGGCTCAACTCATATCTGAATTTTACCGCATTCTCACTCAAAAAAAGGTGACTAAAGCAGAGGCTTTGCGTCAAGCACAGGTGTCTTTATTACACTCATCCCAGTACAAGCATCCTTATTACTGGTCACCTTTTGTTTTGGTGGGAAACTGGCTTTGATATAGCCCCGATCCCTTACATCCAATACCCGTAGGTTGGGTTGAGGAACGAAACCCAACAAAACCGGATGAAGGATGAAGGATGAAGGATGAAGGATAAAAGATAAAAGATAAAAGATAAAGGATGAAAGATAAAAAATATGATGAATTTATGCCCTTGCTGCTCTAACCAGTTATTACGCCACATTCGCCATCAACAAATTTACTGGTTCTGTTCCTCCTGCAGATAGGAAATGCTGTTAAAGCTAGAGGTTTGAAAGTAAAGAGTTGCAGTTGAGGAGGCGACAAGCAAGCCCGTAGGTCTGTAAGTTAATCTTACAAAGATGTTTTTGATAGCAACGTTATAATAGTTGCAATCCCAATTGATTAAACACCTTATGCCTCTCACTGAACTTATGCCCCTTCTTAAGGAATTATCTAACTCTGATAAGCTTCTGCTACTACATTTCTTGGTAACTGAATTATTGAAGGAATCAGGTTTAACCTCATTGGACACTCAGGACAGAATAGCTAGTCAAGGCTTACACGATTCTTTTGAGGCTGCTGCTGTTTTAGCAAAGGCATTGGTAGAGGAAAAAGCAACGACACATGGTTGATAAAGTTAGATTTACATTCACCGAGGTAAATCCACAACTTGGTGCATTAAGTACGTTGCCCTATCTACCGCTAGTCCTAAGTTATCAAAACCAATCTCTCAATGTATCAGGCTTGCTAGATACCGTGAGAAGTAAAATACAGTAGAAGGCGATCGCTAATCAGTTTTAAAGCAAAAATCTGCCTTGTAGGCACAACTAGCAAATGGTGAATATAGATGAACAGAAGAATGAAAGCAGACCTCAGATGAAATATGCGGGCATATTTGTTAAGACCCAACATTTGATGATTTTATGGAAGGCAATCTCAGTTAGAGATTGTATTTGGTGAGCAGTGCTCACCCTACGTATCAATCAACCAATTGGACGGTTCCCCGGATTGACAGCATGAATATACTCGCTACCTGATGCTGGAAATCCTCGCTTATAAGAAGCGTCTTCTGGCTTACCCCATCCCAACTGTAAGATGATTTCCAAAAAGTTGGAATTTTGCCACTTGCACAGGCTTGCCCATTCTGTTCTTTGAGCAATTCGATCCACATCAGATATGACTATCTGTTGATATTCTTTGCTATTATTAAAACTCAAATACAGATCCAAGCCTAAAGTGACATCGTTCCAGAATTCCAGGATGGAATTCTTTGCAGCTTTTAACACCTTTATGTCACTGGGTAAAGCTATTAACTGTGCATCTACTTCTGGATAACGCAAGGTTTTCCCTTTGACAGTTATCTCACGCCAGACAATACCTGAAACCTGATGTTCCCTTTGGTAATCGTGGATGGCGGCTTTGAAATCCTCATACGCAGTAAACTTTTGCAGTCCATCAGTTCTAATAAACTGGTCTATGACAGGATTGCCAGAGACAGTGACTGCTAATTTCAGACGCTTTCCCTCAAGACAAGCTTGGCGTTCAGACCGCAGAATCTGGATGAGATCTTCCGTAGTGTAAACCTTTGACATCAGAACACACTCTACTAGTCGTTAGTCATTGGTCGCGATCGACAGTTTTCAACGTTCGGTTAGAGGCACTCGCCACTCACTCATTGGTGGTAAGCGATGCTGTTCGCTGTTCGCTGAATTTCTGCCATTACCTATTAGTTATTTACTGCTTTTTTCCCACCTCCTCAGTTCTCAATAATTATTTAAATATTGTTTTTATATACTATCCCTGAGAACTCATTTTATATAGTATCAAATATCACTAAAAGAGAGGGCGGACAAACTTTGCCCGCCCCAAAAGTTACTGAGTTGTTAGCTCGCTGTTCAGCTCGTTAAAAGAACGCCGCTTCAACTCCACAGATTCAGAACGAGGTAATAAATCAAACACTTTCCGCAATTGGTCGTCTATTTCCTCATAGGGGACTTGACCCTTCTTATTCAGAACGATTTGCCCAGAGCGATCGAATAGCACCACTTGGGGAACCGCTCCAGAATAGTAATAACCCGTCTCTGTAGGACTGTAAGTTTCTTTAATCGGCATGGCATCCACATTGACAGGGATAATTTCTGTTGCCCGACCATAAAATTCCTGTATGGTTGAAACTACAATGGCGTATTGTTTGCAGTCGCTGCTGTCATCCACATAGTAGACCAGCACGGCGGGTTTCTGCTCTGACAACGCTTGAGCGAGGTTTGTTTTTGGGGGGACTAGTGAGCCATTCCCAGCATAAACCACATAAATATTGCCATCGTATCTGTCATCCTTGAGACCTGCAAATGCTGACTGTGTATTAACCACTAACAAACAGGATAGCAGCAGGAATACTGACAAAAGACGCCGCCAGTCTGGAATAATATTGCTTAAAATTTGCCACTTTATGCCATTCATCAAAAGAAACCTTCTAACTTCTGTTTTTTCCCGAGTTTTTGCTGAAGGTAGCAAACTGGGGTGGAAATATAATGACACCTGCCACCAAGTTTTAGGATAACGCCTTTGGGGAATGAGAGGACAACGGAAACAAGGTGCAGCTTTCTTCCTTGTCTACCCCCTTTTCCTTGTCTCCCCACCTCGTCTTAAAGGCTGGTTTTTTTTACAAGGATTCGCTAAACTCACAAAATTAAATTTCAACTTTAAGGTTATAAACGATCAACTGCCGACAAACTAGGGTACTGATGTGGAAAACAAAATTAAACTTATAGATAGACTAAAACTGGGTCTGGCTGTGTCAGTCGCAAAAAGTGTCACTTTTCTGGTGCGATCGCTGCGATTGGGTGCGGCTAGCGTTTTACCGGGCTCAATAGCCCGTCGCATCGAACCCCGGTTACTACAATTATTGAGTCAGCAAGTCAAAAACGGGGTTATTCTGATTGCCGGTACAAATGGCAAAACCACGACATCACTGCTTTTACGCACAATATTGGAACGTAAAGGGTATCGCGTTGCTCACAACTCAACGGGAGCTAATTTAGAAAACGGTTTAATGACTGCGATGTTGGAAGATACCAACCTAGTAGGTAAATTAGACGTTGATTACGCCATCCTAGAAGTAGACGAGAATATTATACCGAAGGTCTTAAAACCGCTTCAGCCTAGGATTATTCTCTGCTTAAACTTATTCCGCGACCAACTCGACAGGTATGGAGAGGTAGACACAATTAGCAAGCGGTGGACAAAAGTAATTTCTACCTTACCTCCAGAAACAGTCGTCATACCCAACGCTGACGATCCAACATTATCCCTCCTCGGTCAGCAATTACCTCAGAAAGTGTTATTCTTTGGTTTGAATGAGCCAGAGCATTATCTAGAGGAAATTCCTCACGCTGTGGATTCTATCTTTTGTCCTAGCTGCGGTCACTCCCTCGACTACAAAGGTGTTTACTTGTCTCACTTAGGGGATTTTGAGTGTCCCAAATGTGGCTTTAAGAAAAGTCAGCCCAAACTCAATAGCAATGAATGGTCGCAGATTCTTGTTGGGTTGTACAACAAATACAACACACTAGCTGCGGCTACTGCTGCTATCGAATTAGGAGTAGATGAAGCGACTATCCGCGATACAGTCAATAACTTCCAAGCAGCCTTTGGTCGCGCTGAAGAATTGGAAATTGACGGAAAGCGGGTACGAATTCTACTGTCAAAAAATCCTGTAGGCACAAATGAAACAATTCGGGTTGTGACTCAAAGCAGCGACAAAACCACACTGCTCGTGTTGAACGATCGCACGCCTGATGGTACGGATGTATCTTGGATTTGGGATGTAGATACAGAGAAATTTATAGAACGAGGAGGTACTTTAGTCGTAAGTGGAGACCGTGTCTATGATATGGCACTTCGCCTGCGCTACAGCGAAAAGACCCCTCACAGTCATTTCAAATTAATTGTAGAAGAAGATTTGCGGCAAGCAATAGCTACGGCGCTGCAACACACTCCAGATAATGAAACATTACACATCCTGCCTACCTACTCTGCCATGCTCGAAGTTCGAGAAGTCCTGACTGGAAGAAAAATACTTTAAGGAATTGAAATTATGAGTAATCAACAGTATGAATTAACAATTGGTTGGCTGTATCCAAAGCTAATGAGCACCTATGGCGATCGCGGTAATGTTATCTGTATAGAACGCCGTTGTCAGTGGCGGGGGTACAGCGTCAAAGTATTACCATTAGACCAAAATGCCAGCGCATCTGATATCAGTTCAGTCGATGTAATTGTCGGTGGTGGAGCACAAGACCGCCAACAAGAAATTGTCATGCGCGATTTGCAAGGTGAAAAAGCAGAAGCAATGCGGGAGAAAATTGATAACGGGACTCCCGGAGTGTTTACCTGTGGTTCGCCCCAGTTATTGGGGCATTACTATGAACCTGGGTTTGGACAGCGGATTGAAGGCTTGGGCATATTAGACATGGTGTCCGTGCATCCTGGGGAAAACGTCCGTCGCTGTATCGGTAATTTGGCGATCGAAGTCACAGCAACTCGTCTGGCGAGTGATTTGGAAGAAATGATGGGTAGCAAGCCCTATCTGATTGGTTTTGAAAATCACGGTGGTCGCACCAAGCTAGGAAAGGTGGAAGCACTGGGACGGGTTGTTTGTGGTTTGGGTAATAATGGTGAGGATGGGACAGAGGGAGCATTTTATCAGAACGCGATCGCAACCTATTCCCACGGTCCCCTGTTACCGAAAAACCCCTTTGTCGCTGACTGGCTGATTCAAACAGCCCTGCGGCTCAAATATCAACAACCCATTACACTCTCACCTCTGGATGATACTTTGGCGATGCAAGCAAGGGACGCAATGTTCAAGCGGTTGAAAGTTAGCTGAAGGATGAATGATGAAGTATGAAGTATAAAGTAAACCCTATCAATAAATGGAGGTGCTAGTGCTTTGGCTTTCTTCCCCCGCTTAAAACAGTGTCCTGAACTTTTATTTTATCAACCTATGTTTCATCCTTTATCCTTCATCCTTCATCCTTTTAAATTTACCCAACCATCAACCTATGTTTCATCCTTTATCCTTCATCCTTCATCCTTAATCTCATCCTTTATTTGGTCATCTACAAGCCAAAATTATGGATTTTAACTTAGATAAGGCAATCAAAATTGCCAATCAATTAGTCTATTTTAAGTTGAAGAGAAACTTAACAGACGTTGAGATTTTAATTCTTAAGGGAGCATGGAACAGACAAGAGTATGATGAAATAGCAGCTCAACATCAATACGCTACAAGTTATCTGAGTCAAGACATTGCCCCAAAACTTTGGAAAATCCTAACGGAGTCCTTAGGTGAAAAGGTCAGAAAAAGTAATTTTAAAGAAGCTTTAAAAAGAGCTTGGATACAACAATATGTATCTGTAAATGATTCAGATAGGACTATAAAAAATCTGAATTTTTCTCAAAGTATTTCCTCAAATATACCAGCAACAGACTTTCCTTTAGTAAAAGATGAGAATGAAATTCAACTAACAGACCTTCAGAAAAACGAAGAAACTCTGGCATTTGATATTTATGTAGAGCGCCCTCCTATTGAAGTTGTGTGTTATGAAACACTTTTGCAACCAGGTTCTCTTATTAGGATAAAAAGTCCGAGTTTAATGGGAAAGACATATCTCGTTACTAGAGTACTGACTCAGGTTGCACAACAAAAGAATTATCGCACTGTTTGTTTGAGCTTTAAGCTAGCGGAACGCAATATACATTTCGTTAATCTCAATAAATTTTTGCGTTGGTTTTGTACTAACCTGAGTCGAGAGCTAGGATTGCCTAATGAGTTGGATGAATACTGGGATGAGGAAGGCATAGGTTCTAAAGTCAGCTGCACGACCTACTTTGAAGAATATTTGCTAGCTCAAGCAGATAGTCCTCTGGTTTTATGCTTGGATGACGTGGATTTACTCTTTCCCTATCCCCAAATTCATGAGGACTTTTTTGGACTATTGCGTTCGTGGTATGAGAAGGCAAGAAGCCGTAAGATTTGGAAAAAGCTACGATTAATCATTGTCCACTCCACAGATGTTTATATTCGACTGAATATTAATCAATCTCCATTTAACGTAGGATTACCAATTGAATTATCAGAATTTACCAGTACGCAAGCTCAAGACTTTGCCGTGCAGCATGGATTAGAAATAGACGCAGATAGGGTTGAACAACTCATGAAAATTGTGGGAGGGCATCCTTATCTGTTAGAGTTGGCTTTCGTTCACCTCAAAAGTCATCCTGACATAACCCTTGACCAACTTTTGATAGAGGCGAATACAGAAGCGGGAATTTACAATCACCATTTGCGAGAATACTGGTTAAATTTGCAAGAGCGTTCTGAACTAGCTGAGGCTTTCAAAAAGGTGGTTATTTCCACAAGCCCCGTACAATTAGAACCCATACTAGCTTATCAGTTACATAGTATGGGTTTAGTGAAATTGTCTGGCAATACAGTAGAGCCTCGGTGCCATTTATATCGTCAATATTTTCAGATGCGCTTGGGCAATATTATCTGAACAAGAACCAATATCAAGTATAAACTTACCTGAAAACTTTACTCTTTGACTTTTGTTTTGCTTTGCCCTCGAAACGAGAATTCAAAGCTAAAGCACCAAGAGCGAACACGCTGCCAACTAGAGTAGAACGTTCGGGAATCTTGTAAGTGGTTACTATTTTCCCCGCTAAAACATCATCTATATAACTGGCATAATATGACACGCGGGTATCAAAGCTAAACTCTCCGAAACTACTATTGACTTCGCTGTCGATATCAGAGGATATGCCAAAAGAACTACTCGAAAGACCAAAGGATGTAACACCAGCAATTAACCCATTTATGAATATTGGACCACCAGAATCACCTCGAGCGGTATTAACCTCGTTTAGCCCCAAACCTAGATTAGGAAAGCCGAAATAACCAAAGGCATCATTAACTGTCAATCCGTTATCAAAGTCGTAAGCTAAGACGTTATCAGGAGCTACTTCAGAAATGATGTCTGGGGTGGTTTGCTGAGCCTTTTCTAAAAGATTACTTAAAAAATCTTCGTAGATATTTTGACCATAAAGTTTAGTTCCTGGAAAGTTTCCAGGAATGGCTTCGCCAGTGTTACCATTACCAGTGTTCCCATATCCAACTAGTGTGGTAACTTGACCAATTTCATCTGTGTTGCGGTAAATATCATATCTATCTGCTTCTAATGGAGCTGCCTTAGCAAGTTTAACAATTGCAATATCGGCATCAAAAGCTTTGCCGTTCCAATCAGGATGAATATAAAATTCAGAGGCGAATATCTGAGAAAGTGTAGGTGATTCAAAAGTTACTATCGCATTGTTGGTAACAAAGTTTTCTGATATTACACCCTCTAAATCTTTAGTGGCTTGAGTAAAACAATGGGCTGCGGTAAGAATGTGCAAGCCTGTAGGTAATAGTGAACCCGTGCAAGCATTTATCCTATCTTCAGGTAAATCAACACGCTGAATTCCTAATTGAACAACGCCATCATAACCAGTACCAGGCTGAACTATATAATCATCGGGCTCTCCTGTAACAACAATGGCTTCTGCGCGATCGCTAATTTCAACGGTAGTAAACACGCTTACCGCAGATATCAAAACAGACACACTAGTAGACGCAAGGTGAAGAAAGTTCACCTTTTGCAAAACAGATATCGTCATAGTGCTAATTTTCTTTGCAGTTGTCTTGATATTCATTCGAGAGATTTCCTTCATTTTGGACTTGCTTTAAAATCGATTGCTTGCAACTCGTACAATTTAGAAGCCTTAATTTCTTGTTGAAAATTTTGGTTTTAGAATTCGTTTCTATTCATTTTCAGACATTTTTTCTTACAGTCATTTTCAGGTTATTAGACCACAGTCGTAGGGCGCGGCGACCTTGCGCCCTTACATATTGTGTTGTTCATGTAGGTAAAAACTGCTGTAAAGTCGTCTTTAGAAAATTATCATTCTAGAAACCATATATGGCTTTTCCAAGTCACGATTCATGGTTTAAATTTACAAAATTAGGAAGGCTTAAGAAAATTTTCATCGATCCTGTTTAATATCAATGAAAATTGTTACTTCTATTGTGCTCTAATCCAAAAATTAATAGTTGAGTTAAAATCAGGAATTCAAAAAATAAATCGACCTCAAAAATTATAAAAATTTCAGCTAAATTCAGGATAAATAAGCTGTTACTCCTTTCCCGCTATAAGATGAGTTATTTAAATGAACCGCGAAGACGCGAAGGGCACGAAGAAAGAGGAAAAGAAGATCGGTAATCTTATACCAAGAAGGGAGTAATGACTAAAAGCCCAACACCGAACAAAAGCATAAGCTAAACCATGTGCGGAGATTATGTCAGTATCTCTATAACAGAATGTTGGGAGATAAATTAGATTGGTGGGAAAATAATCGTTGCCTAGTCGATAGCTGCTCAATCATCTCTTGTCCCCGACCAGACAACAGAGTTAATCCTAACTACAAGACTCATCAAGACTTATTACCCTTGCTTAAAGAAGATTTAATTCTAGTTGAGTGGTCTGGAGAATTGCTAGACCTTAGTAGTGTTTACTCTCAAGTTTTACAGGATACTGTTAAACGAGTCCATCTAGCTTTTGCTCGTTATATTAAAGGTGATAAAAATGGTAAGCGGAGTGGCAAACCTCGGTTCAAGTCAGAATCTTGTTTCAAATCTTTTACTTACACTCAAGTTCTAGATGGGTGGATTAAAGGTACTTCACGTTTGGCAATTTTGTGAGCGCGACCAAAAACTATCAGGTGTAACGACCACAGGATTTACCACCAGTACCACATCCCCACGATCGTCTACGATCCAGCCTTGCGCTTCAACAATTTCCTGTTGTTGATTGTTCTTGATTTTGGATTCATGATTTCTGTTTGGGGGAGCTAAAAACACGGTTTGTTGTTCATTGTCAGACCTCGATTCATGTAATATTCGCCAATCTTCCCAACCTGCATCAGCTTGCAGGGCTTGCTGTGGAGAATTGGGTAAACCGCCGCGACCAGTGATAATAAATTCATTCTCTTCAGAAGCGGCACACAGATTTTGTTCCATCAGTTGCGAAACATCAATAATATTTTGTGGTAATTCCACTAATTCTTGTGTGGGGTTAGTCTCAAGTACGTTGAGTTCGATTGTGCCACTCAACTGTGGAGAAGCCCCAGTCGCAGTAATGTCACTTTGGAGAGTGCGTAAATTTCTTGGCTGTGTGCCGAAAACGCCTTGAGCATTGATTTGCACTCTTCCGCCACGGAAATCATCAGAGTTGGCAGTGATATCGCTATTTTGAAATGCTGCTAAGACGCCTGTATTAATGTTGATATTGCCACCGATGACATTTTCGCCCCTAGCATCAGTAGCAATTCTACTGTTACCAAGCAAGACTAAATCTTGTGAGCGTAGATTGATAGTTGCCTGCTGATTGGAGTCAGCATTGGTGGTATTGGTGTTGGCGGAGAGGATACCAAAGTTTTCTAAACGGATAGAGCGAGCATTCACCTCAAGGTTGCCTGCATTTCCTTTTCCCAGACCTTGAACAGCTACTACTGCTCGATCCCGAATTACCAATTTACCAGTGTTAATCGTGATGTCTCCGGCTGCTCCTGTTGAATCTAGGAAAGCTGAAGAAAATAAGCCAGTGCTAAATCCCTCATCACCAGTGATACCAATCAACTCCACTCTACCTGGAGCATTTACCGCCAAAGAACCTCCTTTACCTGCACCAAAAGTGCCAGCACCTACTTCTGCTCCACCTTGAACTAGCAATTCAGTGGTATTAATTGTTAGGTTTCCTCCTGCCCCTGTTGCATTTTGACCAACACCACTAAACAAGACACTAGCACTACCATCAGCTCTTGTGGCATCCAATTGCACCCTTTTGGAAGCATTTACCACTAAATTACCACTGTTCCCTGCACCTTGAGTGTCACTACGAATCTGCGACCCACCTTGAACTAGCAATTCACTGGTATTAATCGTCAGGTCTCCCGCCCTTCCTGTTGCACTTGATGTGGATATAGTAAATAAGCCATTACTGGCATTTTGATTGTTGGCACCATTAGCAGAAGGAATATCAATCAGTTGCACTTTCTCGGAAGCATTTACTGTTAAATTGCCGCCGTTCCCTGCACCAAAAGTGCTGGCGCTGACCTGCGATCCATCCTGAACTAACAATTCACTGGTGTTAATCGTTAGGTTTCCTCCTGCCCCTGTTGCATTTGAACTAACACCACTAAACAAGCTACTAAGACTACCATTAGCTCTTGTGCTAATCAGTTGCACCCTTTTGGAAGCATTGACTACTAAATCGCCGCCGTTCCCTGCACTATCAGTGCCAGTACGAATTTGTGCTCCACCTTGAACTAGCAATTCACCAGTGTTAATCACTAGGTTTCCCGCCGCTCCTGTTGCATTTAGCAGAGGTGTTGTGGACAAGACCGTAGGAAGCGTTAGACCATTAGCTCTTGTATCAATTAGTTGCACAGAGTTGGTCGCATTTACCGTCAAAGAACCTCCCTTGCCTGAACCAAGAGTGGCAGCACCCACTTGCGCTTCATCCTGAATTAGCAAATCACTAGTGTTAATTATCAGGTCTCCCCCTGTCCCAGTTGCGCCCAGTTCAGAAATATTATACAAGCCGCTTGAAAAATCGGCTCTTGTGCCAAATAGTTGCACTTTCTCGGAAGCATTCACCGTCAAATTTCTGCCCTTCTCAGCACCACTAGTGCTAACAACAACTCGTGCCCCATCCGTAACTTGAAGTACACTAGTATTAATTTTCACCTCTCCACCAGTTCCTGTAGCTCCTAAGTAGACACCAGATACTAAAACACTGGGAATTTGACTATCAGAGGAAGAGACACCAATTAACTCCACTGACTCTAAAGCATTGACAACTACTGCTCCTCCTGGTTTTGACCCCAAAGTACTCGCCTCTACGCGGGAACCACCGTTGACGGTAATATGCCTACCCATCAGTTGCACATCGCCGCCACCTTCCCCACTCGCATCCACTGTTGCTTGCTGGGACAGTTGAAGGTTTCCAAAATTTTGCACACTATCATACCCCAAGGAAAATCCTTTGTCAATTGGAGTCAGGCTCACTAAACTTTCTTGAGCAACGCTACCCAATTCTATCCGTCCCCCTGCTGTTTTCAGCGTTGCCCCTTCTAAGCTGATATCACCACCAACTATAGCTAATGTTTGATTTGGTTGGACTCGCAACCCAACTGTGGTGTCTATCAGTTCGGATGTTGTCCTCAAACCCTGACCATTGCCTTGTACTTGAATTGTTAGGGGATTTTTGCCAAATTGCAAGCCAATTGGAACAGCGATCGTCAATAGAGGTGTCTCAGAGAATGTGTTTGCACTAAATTCAAACCCGTCTGCAAATCTGACACCGCCGGCTGTGGTAGCAAAAAATGAGCCACCTATGTTCAAGGTGGCATTTGGACCAAATATAATTCCATTGGGATTTATTAAAAACAGGTTGGCATTGCCATTGGCGCGAATTAAACCATCTATGTTGGAGATTGAGCCACCTGTTACCCGACTAATAATGTTTTGAATGTCCGTGGCGTTGTTGAAGTACGCTGTCGCTCCTGTGGGAACAGAGAATTCTTGAAAACTATGGAATAAGTTGCTTCCTCTGGAGGTTCCACCTGTAATAACACTGGTGTTCTCTTCTAAATTGACTGTGGAATTATTGGGTAGAGTGCTGTCGGGAGCGATTTGGGCTATCCCGCGGTCTGTAGTGCTAGTAAATATCCCTAGTGCGATCGCAAAATTCAGCAACACCAAGTACAAGTACTGTGCTTGCCTACTGCCGATGATTTTAGACATGACATACTCCCAACAAGCCTTGGACTTGCGAGCGTTTGACAAGGCGGCTCCCAGAGGGAGCATCACTCCTAGATCGGTGATTTCTGTGTTCACCACAGTTTATAATACAAAGAGTTAATTGGTGGAGATAAGAAATTCCTCTTCCCTACTCCCCACTTCCTACTCCCTCTTTTCAAGATATAACAATATTGGAATTTGTCAGGGCGAGTCCGGGTGAAAGGGTGGCTAGTTGAATTTGAGCACTTGGACCTATGCCATCTATATCAAAGAAGAAACCACCTGTCATATTGTTATAGATAAAGCGATCGCTTCCATCTCCTGCGCCCGCACCAATGTAGAATTGATCGGGGCTAATTATAGCGTTTGGAGTGAGTCCGGCGCTGGCAAAAGCGTTGTTAGCAACATTGTTGCCAATCGAGACTACTGCATTTCCAGAAACTGATAACTGTTGAGTGTTAATAACTGGTTGTTGAATCTCAATTTTATCCTCAGCTACATTAAAATCAAGGATTTGGTCGATCCCCTCGTTTGGGTTAGAGAATCCAAAGCGATCGGCACCTAAACCACCGACTAGAATGTCATTACCCCCGCCGCCAAGTAACAAATCATCACCATCACCTCCCTCAAGGCGATCGGCACTAGAGCCACCAAAGATGATATCTTGTCCAGCACCACCAATTAAAGTCGCGCTCGTGTCTTCACCGAAGACAGTATCATTCCCATCGCCTCCTTCAATGCGAATAGTAGCAACATCACCAAATAGGGTATCATTTCCAGCATCACCAGTCAAAACGGTATCATCAGCATCAGCAAATAGAGAATCATTACCAGCAGTACCTGTCAAAGTCGTGCCGTTGGGATTACCAAAAATAGCATTACCGTTTGGGCCTATGTTTGCTGGATTTGGGCCTATGTTTGCTGGATTTGGACCTATGTTTGCTGGATTTAGACCTATGTTTGCAAGAGTTGAGTTTATATTTGCAAAAATTGAGTCTATATTTGCGGAAATGTTGTTTACAACCATTGGTTCTTACTCCTTGTTTGGCTATTTACAAACTTTCAAAGTTTTTTCTTTTAATTTCTACAAAGAGAAAATTCTTGTTGCTTTCTATTAAAAGTGTGTTAAATAATCTCGTGTAACAGTTGAGTTAAAATCAGGAATACAAAATTTATTTAAATTCAGGTTAATTCAGGTTAATTCAGGAGAAAGAAGTAAGTCGTCATAAGCAGAATGAACTAGTACAGAAAGGCTGAAGTATGAAGGATAAAGGATGAAATTAAAAGGCTTACACTATAAGCTATGGAGCGATTTACAATAGTCGCCTTATTTACGCCGACTTGTACTAGTCAGGTGGTCATTGGTAAGAGTTTCAGGCGCTTTTAGATTTGTTAACATAGTTTTGTTTATGTCCGTCTAGCAACTTACTGAGGAAAAAATAAATGCAGTTACACGGGTCAAAATTACTGCTATTTCAACTCAGAAGAACATTTTTCGTCACTTTAGGTGTTAGTATTTTGGTAAGTTCTCCCATACTTGTACTGGCGCAATCTAACAATCCCGCAAGAAATAGCTTTCACCAGGGAAAATTACAGTCAACATCAACGAAACCAGATCCCCCTGACAGAGGAACTCCTCCAGCCAATGAAGGAACGGGAAGCCGAGGCGGCTGTTTTGACAAGCAAAATAAATCACCACTCACTCGCTTGGTAGGTAGCGATCGCCTAAAATTAACAGTCAATCAGCACCCCAGTATATGGGCGTATGTACCTTACACTCGACAAGACGCCCCGTCAGGAGAGTTTTCCTTACAGGATGGAGACAATGAAGTCTATCGGACTCGCTTTCAATTACCTCCAACACCAGGAATTATTAGTATAAGTCTGCCGTCTACAGCCCCACCTTTGGTCGCAGGTAAAAAATATCGATGGTATTTTGACATCAACTGTTCCAGTTCTAAAGCACTTGGGGAATTGGCAACACCTGCTTCCCTAACAGGGCTGGTACAGAGGGTGGCTCCATCTTTAGCACTGGAGACTGACTTAAAGGCAGCAAAAACTCCTCTAGAGCGTGTTAACATTTATGCCAAATATAATATTTGGTTTGAGACTCTGACGGAGCTAGCACAACTGAGACTGAAAGAACCTCAAAATGATACTTATAGTAAGGCTTGGATTGAGTTACTAAGCCAGCCTCAAGTTGGTTTAGAAAAGATTGCTCAAGAGCCGATTATCGGAGATATTACAACCAGTTCCCTACCAAAATAAAAGGTGCCCAGTGATAAGGACGATTGTAGTCCTTATCTGAATCTTCATTTAGAAAAGCGAGTTGAACATTTCGTAGCGCTTCCGCTTTTGTAATTTGTGGGTTCTGAAGTTGTTGATAAAACTGAATCATGAATCGAGCTGTTGAAGCATCGTTAACCTGCCAAAGAGTAGCCAGAGTACTGCTTGCACCAGCGCGAACCGCAACTCCTGCTAGTCCCAAAGCTGCTCGTTTATCTCCTATGGCTGTCTCACACGCACTAAGAACTAATAACTTGACAGGGCTCACGATTTTTTGGTTTTTCACCCGTAAAAAAGTATCCCAATCTTTAACAGTGATGCGTTTATTCCAATCTAAAATGAAGGTTTGCTGTGGATTAGAACTAAACTTCGCGTGGGTTGCTATATGAACAACGTTAAACGAAAGTGAATTTATCTGGTTTTGAAGATTTTCTTGAAGAAAATGTTTACCTTCTAGCTTCTGAACGTGGTTAACTTCCTTACCAATTCCAGACAATTCTACTTTAACATTTTCTAATGGGCTCAACCTTTCTCTTTCAAAACTAGGAGCACTAGTTGCTCCAGCAAGCAAAGCATTTAAATGTTCTTTTAGTAAAGGTTCGGGAGCTAATAACTGTAATCCAGGAGTGACAGCAACAGCATATCTTTCTATCAGATATTTTTTGCCATCATATAAAACCGATACAGGAACATTTTGTAAAAATTTATCTAGCACAAATACCAATGTTTTTATTTGATTCTTCTCTTGATTTATTCCAATTTCTAAATCATTTTCAAAAGGTTTAATTAACCAGTCATAGAGTTGTTTGGAGAATTGTTTAATTTCACTCAAAGCTGTACTTCTCTTCCTCAAATCATCTTGCATCTTTTTGACAGCTTCATCAACTTGAGTTTCAGATATACCTCTATTTGTATAGCGACGCAGGTTATTTGAACCTGGCAATTTGAGTATAACTTCCAGACGATTTTCTAAGACAATTGGATAAATAACCGCTGCGTTAGGATCTAAATTGTCAATGTTAGCCGGTTTCGGTTGAGCACAGGCATCTCGGAAGAAATTATCTAATTCTGCTAGCTGAAGTGCTTCAATGACATCACGAGCTTTTATTAAGTTATCTTTACTAGGTACAGGAGAACGTAACAACAAATCAACTAACTGCCTGTATACAGGTTCTACACTCTCGCGGAAGGAAAACTGAACTTCTGGATTAAGGGCAACCAAATCACTACGTAGTTTATTAAGAATGTTAAATGCATGGGTATAATAAGCTATTGCCTCAGGGAAAGCATCCTGCTTGTGCAGTTTTTTTTCCGCTTGAGTTTGCAGAATTCGTCCCATTTGCCATTGCCATTGATAAACAATTTCTGGTGCAATAATTGTTTCAGCGATCGCGAGTGCAGACTGAGTAAACTGTATAGCTGTTGATGTGTCTTCAACCTTTTCATACAACTTACCAAGAGTACCGAGAGCGTAAGATTCTGCTCTTTTATCTGCCAAACTTCTTGCTTGTCGAACAGCCGTATCCAAGATTTGAGTAATATCCAGCGTTATTTGTCCGTTGTCATTTGTCCTTTGTTCTTGGTCACTTATTAATGACAATTTCATCAGACTTTCTGCTAAGTTCACATGAGCGTAAACAGATGCACGACTGGCTGGCAGTTCCTTCAATAATTCAGAGACTTTAGGTAATAAAGTTTGAGCAGATGTAAACTGTTCGGTTGTAATGAAAAGACTTAATAGATTTAGCTGTGCTTGAACCTGAATAATGCTATGTGGCGTTTCTCCTGCTTTTTGATAGTAACTTAAAGCCTCTTCAGTATACTGCTTTGCGTCTTCCGTATTTTTTAACTCTTGTGCTCTTGAGGCTAAAGCTTGCTTAGTATTACCCAAACTGAGCAAGATTTTACTTTCTTCTTGGGAAGATTCTTGTAGAGATTGCCGAGCAGCATCTAATCTTCTTACTACAGCTAAACACTGCTCTAAAATTTCTTGAGAACGCTCTAAATCTCCTCTTTGCTGTAGGGTATTACCGAGATTATATAAGCCTGCTACCTTAATAGAGTCTGGCTGTGTCTTCAGCTTTCGTTCTACCTCAGTAAGTATATTATATGCGCGACGATATAACCCCAAAGTTTGCAGAGCCTCGGCTTGATTAATCTGACTGCCGATGACACCAACTTTATCGGCAGCTTTAGTATAGAGTAACTCGCTTTCTTGAAAGCTTACCAAAGCTTCTTGGGTTTTTCCCTTTGCCAATTGCAAACGACCTTGATTGTTCAAAATCTGAGCGCGGACTCTCCACGTACTGCCCTTTTGTAATGTATCTATTAAAGACAGACTAGCGTTAATTGCCGCTTCTGCCTCCTGCCAAAGTCCCAGTTGCTGATAAGCCAACGATATCAGACTCAGCGTCTGTGCTTGCTGGAGTACATTCCCTTTAGATTTATAAATTTGTGCCGCCTGTTGCAATCGCTGCATGGCGTTTGAGAAATTTCCTGCATCGTAGTATTTTTTACCTGTTTGCACCAAAGTCAATGCAGACTCTTGAGTTGAGATAAGTTGCTTTGCCGTAACTTGGGGTAGTACTTGGACGCCAAGGCTGAAAATCAGCCCTAAGCTAGCAACTAGTACAAGCTGAAAAAGCCGTTTCATTGTCAGCTATCAGTTAATTTTTGCTTTTCACTACCTATGTTAACCTTACCTCTTAACAAGTTTTTGAGACGACTTGAGATAATTTATTGGTCGGAAGTTTTAAAGACTCAATAACTTTTCTTGTAAAATCCCTACGAGTACTCTGCTTGCTCTTTCTACAAATTGTTCTTTAGTTTCACGCCTCTTTGGCTTATCTATCTGTTTACTTAAGCTAGAAATAACATCCTCACTTGTCACATAATTAGCAATTTCCTTGCTAAATTGTTTTACCTTAACTTGTGTATTGTTACAGCCAAATATTAAAGTGGCAATAGGTGATGTAATTTCTTGAATCCCAATAGCTATAGAGGTTTTTATTACACCTAAACTGAGGGCTTTACTTAAAGTTGAAGATTTTTGCCAAGAATCTCCAAACCAGAATTCTTCTAAATTATTTATTTTTACTGTCTTGAAGATTTTTCTATCGTATTTATAGTATTGGGAAAAAATATCGGTGAATTTTGAAGTTATCAAGTTAGTTATTTCGATTTTGAGATTTTCAGGAATTTCTTCCCAATGATTAAATAATTGCCAGAAAATAACTATAAAAGAATCTAATATGTTAATTTCTAGTCGTTCTTCATCTCTATCTACAATAGGTGTCAATTCAAATTTTTGCATCAATTTAGTGTTTAGATTGAAAAGAGATTGCTGATAATAATATACACATTATTGCTGGGAACTACTATAGTATTTTTACTGATGTTGAAAAAGATGCTTTAATAATATTGGATTTTGTTTTTCAACCCAACCTACGCGGACTTGTTTTTTTATCCTTCATACTTCAGACTTCTGACTTGATTATCTGTTGGGTTTCGTTCCTCAATCCAACCTACGCGGACTTATTTTTTTATCCTTCATACTTCAGACTTCTGACTTGAATCTTCACCAATCCCGATAAAGTTTTTCCGCATGGAACATAATCTCTTCGTTCGGGAGTTTAATTTTAGATTTTTGTCTGGGGTATAAGTTTTCAACTGCTGTTGTATCTTGTTCAACTACAGTATCTACAGCTTTAAGAATTGAGTTTTTTAATAAAAAGTTCAATCCGGGTAAGTTCTCTTTAGTATAGATAAGAACAAAAGTTTTGGTACTGTTCTCTGTTTCGGGATAAAGCACGTGAGTTTGTAGCAGTTGCATAACTGGCAGCTGAGCTTGAAAAGTGGTAATGGCAGGAAAAGCGTATTCTAGAACGCTTTTGTATATTTTAGGTACAATGAGTAAACCTGGATTACTCAAAATTTCGCCTAATGTATTGTCATCTCGATAGAGTTCTTGTACAACCCTCGCCCAATAGCCATAATGTTCAAAGCTAGGAATATGGTTGGCTTTGATTCTAAATAACTCGCGATGGGTGCCATTTTGGTGGTTGTAATCATAGTTTATTAAAAGATTGTCTAAAAAGCTGCCTTTTATACTCTTAATTCCAGCAACTCCCAGAAAATTGAGCCCTGCTTTTTGTTTGGAAATTAAATCGGGGACTGGAATTTTTGGCTCGAAACCTCCATATGTCCAGATACAATCATCTACAATAATCAGTTCTAAAGGTTTGGCGATAGCTTGACCGTTGGCTTTTCCTTCTCGGTACAGTCTGCCTTCTCCATCAAACTCTAATGCGTGAAACGGACAGGCAATTGTGTTTCTCTCTTTACAAATCCATCCATTTGATAAAGGAGCTTGCATGTGGGGACAGACATTATCAAGAGCAAAGACTTCGCCTTTTTGGTTTTGCCATAAGGCATAATCATTACCGTTGAGCGTAATTTTTACAGGTTTGTTCACACCCAACATGGATTTGTGAGCAATCAGCCACGGAGCTCCTGGTAGGATGGGTTTCATGTTTTCCTCCTAATGAATTGCAACTTATGACAGGGCTGAGTTCCTGGTATCAGCCCTTGGTTTTCTGTAAAATTGTGACGAATAACTCATGTCTTATTTAAGAATTGTGACATATTATTCACATTTGTCAAGAGAATTATTCTTATGGCTGACTTACAACCCACTCCCTTATCCATGCGCCGTCAACCAAAGCAAAGACGCAGCCAGCAACGCGTTGAACGCATTCTCGATGCAGCAGCTGAGGTTTTTGATGAAGTGGGTTTTGAGGCAGCAACAACTCATGCGATCGCAACTCGTGCCCAGACAGCTATAGGTTCTCTATATCAATTTTTTCCAGATAAATTGGCAATTTTCCATGCATTGGAACTGCGTCATAGAGAAAAAGTCTATGCTGCATGGGCAAAGTTAAGTAAGGCAGAAGTTATTAAACTACCTTTTGAAGCATTTATCCGGACTATAGGCACATTTTATAAGGAACTGTTTGAGGAGCCTACTTGCCGCATTGTCTTTATGCAATATTTTACATCCCCAGCAATATTTCAAAACATTGATGAAAGTTTTACTCAGGAAGCAATTGATTTCACGGCAAAACTACTGCAACAGCGCAATCCAGCATTAATTTCCGAACAATGCCACACCATAGCAGAAGTTTGCGTCCATGCTGGTAATGCTCTCGTACTTGTGGCACTACGCAGTAATGAAACTTATCGCGACCGGATGTTTGAACAAATCCAGGAGTTGTTAGCTGCTTACTTACGCCCTTATGTAGGGGATGACGTATCTTCAAACAAGGTCATGAAGGTAATGAAAGTAATGAAATGTTCACATTGCAATTCAAGCGCCGTATCTAAAAACGGTCACCGTCATGGCAAGCAGCGTTATATCTGCAAAGATTGTGGCAAGCAATTCCCGGAAACTTATTAATTAGTGTATAGAATGACATAGCAAGATTATTCAGCGATCTGCCCTGCGGGCAGGAGCGAAGCTATAGCGTAATTGATTGATATGCTTGCAAATACTCTTAACAAAATAAGGGATTTCCGGAATCAAGATAACATCTGCCCCACCTGCAACACCTGGGTGTAAAGCTAAATGACCGACATTTCTGCCCATGACTTCCACAATTATCACTTGGTCACGACTGTTTTTAACAGGTAAGCAATTACCGTTTGTGACAGTTGGGGCACGGAAGAGGGTATACAAATGTTCTACCTTGCTTCGTGGATGTAAAATTACATAATCTTCATAGAAAATTCATTAAATATTAATATATATTTATATAAAATTCACAAAACTCTTACTTTTTTTTGATACGGTGATATTGATAATAATTAACACAGACTAAAAAGTTTTCCCAAAAGCTCAATTAGTACAAGCGATTGCAAGTGCTCACTCTTTCCAGCCACAAAAACAACGGCTGGCACCTTTATAATCGCGTGGATTTTCAAAACTTTTTTGTTTATCTAGGTTATCTACAGATCGTGTTCAAAAAGGTAAGGAAAAAATGGGAATAACAATTAATGTTGTAGCTGGACAAAATGAAGCAACTTCACGTGTGTCAGCGTATGGAAGTATTCAACATATCATAACTGATGCAGAAAAAAAGACATTTGGTATTGAAGATTATGGTCTCAAAAATGCTGTTGAAAAGTATTTTGGAAGAAAACCTAATGATGCTTTTCTTCATAGCCCTACGCCGTGGAATGACCTGTACAAAACATATGGTTGGGAACAAGTTCAAACAGTATTGGCTGTTAAAAGTGCCACAATAACAGGGATTACCTCACAACCTTCAAATGTATCTACTAGGACTTTCACAAATAATAGTAGTGTTGAAGCTATATTTAAGGTTGATATTACTGAACAAGTGACCAATACCGTAGAGCATCAATGGAATGTGCAACACACAATCACTGTTGGTCAAGAAATAGAATATCAAATCGGGTTTCTAGGAACTGGTGGTGGTGGAACAACAAGTTTTTCTTATGGATTGTCATGGGGTCAAAATGAGACTAAAAGTCTAAGCGTTACGGTTGGCTCCAGTTCAGGAGTCGAAGTTACTTTGCAACCTGGGCAATCCGTGCGGGCGGCACTTTCAGCAAGCAGGGGTAGTATGAAGGTCAGAATAGTTTACAAAGCATCTCTACTAGGAGTTACTGCTGTTAATTACGATCCACCCTACAGGGATCACCATTTTTGGGCTCTTCCTATTAACTCCGTTATGTCAGCTGCTGGGCTTCCACTTACTAAGGAATTCACAGAAGACATTGAAATTGGTTACTACTCTAACGGAGAAATAATACTCACAGATCCACAAGGTCAAGTCATTAAAGTTGTCTCCTTAGTCGATCAAGCAGGAATAGAACCCTTAGTAACTCCTGAACTTGTGTCAAAGTAACCTAAATTATATTTGTCCACCGCTTCACTTGACATATTATGAATGTCTAGTAAGCGAGTGGACTTAGTCATTCGTCATGACTGGAATTTTTGGCTCAAAGCCTCCATAGGCTATGAAGGTAATGATAGTAATGAAATGCCCCCATTGCAATTCAAGCGCCGTATCTAAAAACGGTCACGGTTATGGCAAACAACGTTATATCTGCAAAGATTGTGGCAAGCAATTTCCGGAAAGTTATTGATTACCGCATAGAATGAAATAGTTTGCCAGATTATTGAGTGCTCATCTTTGCTGCCTAGCCGCTTTACAGTGATTAATTATTTCTTGTGATCCGGGCGTCTCGCCCTTTTAGAAGGGAGAGGTCATTAGATATATTTGATACCTCAATCTTCTTCTAACCATGCAAGAATTTCCTCCCTACTCTCTGCCAAACCTTTATATAACAGAGACTCTGGTGTCATAGACCCAAGAGCAGCGGATAGCTTCGATCGCAACATAGGGTCTTGTTTAATAACAGTACAATCCCTAAAATAGGTGCGGATGGTAAATAGTGAAGCGTCATGTTCTGGCAACCCCCAAATCACCTGCCGTTCTATTCTCAGAAGCAATTGGGGATTATTTCGATTAAAGCTTCTGCCATGCCATTCATCTAGTGGTACACCCAGAGGTGGTTCGGGATGGTGATTGAGGCGGGTGTCGGTACTTAAGCCCCATGCAAAACGTATCATTGGTTTGCGGACAATCATTGTGTTGACGATCGCATTTGCCCGATGATTGATTTTCTCCATACCTGCTACAGGTGCATGAATTGTGGTGAAATCCTGACCAATTTTCTCTTCAGCCGACCAGTGATTCGGGTAACACAGATGAACCGCACTCAACCAGTGACGACCATCCACACTACGACTCATTACAGTCATGTCTTCCTGAACTTGTGTAGCTAAAGCATCAAGGGTCGAGATGTAAGGAGGAAAGACTGGTTCGCCTTGAGTTTGAACTTTTTCTAACTGCCAGTTTGAGTCTAGATAAAGAGTTTCTCCAGTAAGTTGGTTGTGGAAGGCTGTGCCATTAATCGTAGTTTGACAACAGAACCAGTGGGGGTATTCTTGAGAGAGTCGCTCAACAATGAGACGGGCGATCGCACCTGCTACAGCATTAGAATAATTGCAGGTTTGGTAATATTTGCCCAATCGTTCTGCACGACATAGAAGCTTGATATGACGGTAGTGAGTAAAATTTCCGTCAAATTGAAAAACTCGTTTGTCAGCCTCACCATTACCCAAGGACGCGCCTAGAGGAATAAAACCGGGCTTGACTTCGTATCGTCCTTTTTCAAGGGGAAAGTAACAAACACTGTTTTCAGATGCCTCCACTGTTTTGGCTTCCAACAGCAAAGTATGTTGAGGTAAGTGATTGATTTTTTGGAATGAGCTTTTTTGTGTGTATTTGAGCATAATCTCCTATCAGCTATCTTCCGATACAGAGTTGTTTCAAAAAACTGACTTTTTGATTGCGCTGGCTTTGCGAGAGCTGAAAAATTCTTTGATATTTGGAGAACTAATATCAGAAAAGCATTGTTTTGTCAATGAAAATTACAATTTCAGTAGATAAAACTACCGAAGGTATATTTCAAGAATGAGAAAGCGATCGCATAAAAACTGGGCAAGGAACAGAATTGCTATTGACCTTACCCATAAAAGTACAATTTTATTTAACTGAAAACTCATTCTTATCTAAAGCATAAAAAGCTATCTTGCGTTCCGACGATTCCAGACCTGGAAGCTGAGCTTCTGTACAGGTAAACTCTTTTTCTAACTTCAAACCTACTTTTTCCATAACCCGAATTGATGCTTTGTTTACTGCCAATGCCCATGCAACAACTCGTTGAACGTTCCATTCCCTAAAGCCCTTATTCACCAACACTTTGGAAACTTCAGTTGCATATCCCTTGCCCCAGCTTGATTGACGCAATCGGTAACCAAGAGCAATTTCATGGTTTTGAACTATTTGTAATTCAGCAGCAAATTTATTTTCAATAGCAGGATAGACATGAAACCATCCAAGAAAATCATTAGTTGATTTTTCAACAGTTGCCCAAAATCCAAAGCGATCGTATTTCTGATAGTATCCTAACAATCTAGGCAAGGTATCTTCTGTGATAACGTTGTATTCTGTGGGCTTTCCCCCATTAATAAAACGCATAACCTGAGGATCGCTATCTAGTTTAAAGAGGTTTTCAGCATCTTCTGTCGTCAATTGACGCAAAATTAATCTTTCTGTTTCTAGGAAGACTTTCATGACTATCTCAAGCTTGTCTCAGTTACAGCTAAAGTAACTACTATGAAAATGGTATTATTTCCAGAAAAGTTAAATTATGAGTAATTTAGGTGCCCTCGTCGCTCCGAATTTACAGTATGCTGAGCGAGATTCGGGCATTCTTGATGGTGCCAAGGAAGAGCAGGTGAATGAAGCACAGATTGTTGTAAGGGCGAACAACCGTTCGCCCCTACTGGTGTATTTTATTTACTTAAAAAATGCTGTAACACTCCAATAACCTACAATCCAAAATCCACATGAACAGTTATTTTTCCAGCCAAAAAAAACCCTTACGTCTGATTACAATTCCTATCAGTCATTATTGTGAAAAAGCAAGATGGGCTCTAACAAGGCTAAAAGTTCCTTATGTTGAAGAATCTCATATGCCACCGTTTCATAGATTTGCAACTGGTCGAGTTGGTGGGAAAACAACTCCGGTTTTGATAGCGGAAACAGGCGTTTTTACTGATTCAACTGATATCCTGCATTATTTAGACAAAATTGTGCCTAGTGATGCTAAACTTTACCCCATTAACCCTGAGTTACGCCAACAGGTAGAAGAACTAGAAGACTTATTTAACAAACAGCTTGGTGTTGCAACACGTCGTTGGGGTTATTTTCATGTGATGAACGACCATCATTTAATGAAACGCAGTTGGTGTAATGGAGTGCCCGTGCTTGAGCAGTTATCATTTCCAATTGTTTTTCCTATATTTCGCCCAATTGCTCAACAAAGTCTGAATATTACACCTGATTCTAGTACACAGGCATACGAACAAATTAAGAGTATTTTTGAGAAAGTGAATGAATTGCTTGCTGATGGACGCAATTATTTAGTGGGAGATAAATTTTCGGCTGCTGACCTCACCTTTGCAGCACTTGCTGCTCCTACAGTGATGCCGCCCGAACATCCAAAAAGACGCGAGGGCTTAGAGCAACTACCAACTAAAATGTTGTCTGAAATTAAGGAATTTCGTGAAACTTTAGCAGGAGCTTTTGTGCTGCGTATATATCGCGATCGCAATAAGTAACTAATCTTTGTCAAGAGAAGAGATTCAGTTGCTAGCGCTTTAGTTGCTCGCGGTATCATTGATATGGGTGTATAGATTCCCGCAATTTGTCGTAGTTTGGGTGAATATGGAAAAGCAACCGATTCAAGTTATTGGAGGTGGGCTAGCTGGAACAGAAGCAGCTTGGCAAATAGCCCAAGCGGGGATACCAGTCATTCTTTGGGAAATGCGCCCAAAACTCATCAGTGGTGCCCACCATACCGAACATTTGGCGGAATTAGTCTGTAGTAATTCCTTTGGGGCAATGGCAACTGACCGTGCGACGGGGCTATTGCATGAAGAATTGCGCCAACTCGGTTCTGTAGTCATCTCCAAAGCTGACGAACACGCAGTTCCCGCAGGTGGGGCGTACCCAATAGGGCTACAACTCGGCAGTGCTCCTGAGTGAGCCATTGCTCCAACACACCCAGTTCTGTTGTGCGTCCATAAAAAATTGAGAGACAAACTTCTTCTGAATCAATGCGCTTGGGGGTGTTTAAGCCTTCAAGACGCTCCAAATTCGGATTGCTTTTTGAATAGTCGCTTTTGTTTAATTCTAATTTAAATGCTACAAACAAACGAACAAGCGTCTGTTTGTCAACCCCTTCTTCGCGAACGAGTATTTTCGCGACTGTATTTGGAGCTAATCCAGCGCGTTCACTGATTTCTTCCAGAGTGTACCTAGAACCAGAATTTTCTCGAAATTCTGATTCGAGTTTTGCCTTCTGAAATTTTTCCCAGCCTTTAAGTGTAAGTATAACGCCACGACTCCGTTTTGGCTTCTGCCGATTCATAGATTCATAGAGCTAGGAGGTACGCATTCGCATAACAATAATTTATGAATTCAAACAAACCCTTTGTTTTAAGTTTTTTAGTATAAACTCAAGAGCAATTTGAATAAATTTATCTGCATTTATACTAGTACATAATAGCGAAAATATACAAACCTTTACACGCTCAAGAAATTAGCGAGCATCGGTACACTCATCCCAAAAACCCGATTCCTTTGTAAAATGAAGAAATGTAAAATTCTTGAAATTAGCCTGTCATTGTGCTGTGCCTCCTGCGTCAGCACAAACAGCAAAACTACGAATTAAAAGTGATTTATTAACAGTCAACTACTTATTATTTACGAAAATTTACTGATAACTCATAAATAGAGGCATTAGATTTGAATATAATGCTGGAATCGTAATTTGTATCAAAAGATAAATTCTAACTCAATAACTCATTCAACATATGGGACAGATTATTACTCAAGTAGACGCATTCACCAACACACCGTTTGCAGGTAATCCTGCGGCTGTCTGCGTTTTGCCCGCACCCCAGTCGGAAGACTGGATGCAAAAGGTGGCGCAGGAAATGAATTTATCTGAGACAGCATTTTTGGTTAGGCAAGAAGACGGTTTTCATCTGCGTTGGTTTACACCTACAACAGAAGTCCCGTTGTGCGGTCATGCAACCTTAGCAAGCGCTCATGTTCTTTGGTCAGAAGCCCATCTGTTACCGGATGAAGTGGCTCGTTTTCATACAAAAAGTGGACTGTTAATTGCCAAAAAGTTGGGAAATTGGATTGAATTAGATTTTCCAGCAAATCCTTCAGAAATGACAACTGCCCCAAAAGAACTGCAGGAAGCTTTGGGGGTTCCCCTCAAAACAGTGATGCAAAATTCCTTAGGTTATCTGGTAGAGTTAGAATTGGAAGAATCAGTGCGGCAGCTACAGCCTAATTTTGAGCTATTGAAAACTTTACCTATTGCCAAGATTATTGTAACTAGCTCGGCAAATGCAGGTTCGGAATACGATTTTATTTCTCGCTTCTTTGCACCAGGATTGGGAATTAATGAAGATCCCGTAACTGGTGCTGCTCATTGTTGCCTTGCTCCCTTCTGGCGCGATCGCTTGGATAAAAATGAGTTTTTGGCATATCAAGCATCAAGTCGCGGGGGAGTATTGAAGATTCGCTATGACGGAGGTTCTCGTGTTTATTTATCAGGACAGGCACTGACTGTTATGCGTGGTGAATTGATGTTTTGAGGGCTTGATTGCAAGATGTGGTACAAAGAAGACCTAGCGTTTATTCACGATGTCGGTTTTAGTGACTTTGCTCTCAAATCTGCACCTGGCATCTTGGGAATTTTGGAGCAATGCCAAATAACTCAAGGTCTCATCGTGGATTTGGGTTGCGGAGGCGGATTATCGGCACAAGAGTTTGTCAAAGCAAATTATCACGTCCTTGGAATTGATATCTCTGCGTCTGCGATCGATATTGCGCGAGCGAGAGTACCAAATGCCGAATTTCGAGTTGGTTCGCTCTTTAAAACCGATATCCCACCTTGCAATGCGGTCACATCTATCGGTGAATGCCTCAACTATCTGTTTGACCCAGACAACAATAGAAAAATGTTGGTTCATCTCTTCCATCGCATATATAATGCCTTAACTCCAGGGGGTGCATTCATCTTCGATATTGCAGAGCCAGGACAGGTTACGCCAGGAACCATAACTAAGGGCTTTACAGAAACAGAGGATTGGGTTGTGCTAGTCGAAAAGGAGGAAGATCCAGAGCAAGAGACGTTGACGCGTCGGATTATTACCTTTCGCAAAATAGGGGAACATTACAGGCGGGATGATGAAATCCACTGTCTGCAATTATATAAGGCTAAAGACGTTGCAAGAGAACTCACAGAAGTGGGCTTTGAGGTTCAAATAATGCGAAGTTATGGGGAATATGATTTGCCTCCAGCTCGTGCAGCATTTCTTGCACGGAAACCATCATGAAGAAAGGAAAATCAAGCCTTTTCATCTAATTCTCATTTCGATTTCAGAACACTCATGAATTTTTCAACTCCTTATTACTCAGTCCTCAGACATACCTCAGGTCTTGGTTGCATCCTATTCGTTATGAACGGTGAAACTGATTTTTTCAGGAGTTGATGTAATGAAACGTCTAATTGTTGGTAGCTTATCTCTCGTACTTTTCTACACCAGTGCTGCTAGCAGCGTTCGTGCTGAAACACTCAATTCTGCCGCGCCCTCTCAACAAACAATGGTAACTGCCACTTCAATCCGCAGTTTTACACCTTTTGAACTCGTCCATTTTGCTTATAGAGGGTCACTTGAGCAGCAAGGCATTCCAGGCTACAGTCTGCTGCTTTCCAATTATAGTTTTGGTAACATCAGTGCTGAATCTTTGGTCAAGGCTGGCATTACTGCGGGTAAAGTGTCACCCAATGCTCTGAGCGATGGAGGATATTTAAATGCTGTAACCAGCCAACTTAGATTATTGGACACCATCTAATATCATGTCCGGGTAAAGACTTATCATTAAGGCAGAGGGGGAGAGGGGGGGAGAGGGAGAGGGGGAGCGAGTTTTCTGGTTTTTGTACAGATTGTTTAATCATAACTAATTAACCGGACTTGATATAAAACTTTAATTGCAATACATTTAAATTCTGTCCAGACGCTTCAAACAGCGCGTCTGGGCATTACCGATTTGTATCATCCTTTGGTCAAGGAAACCCGTTTTTCCAGAAGATTTTGTAAATCTGCTACCAGCGATTCCCCACTACGTCGGGCTTCCCAAGGACCGAAATCCCAAAGTTTTATGCTCCACTGCCCTTGCATATAATCTTCCTTCTCTGAAATTGTCCCAACATAAGTCACTGGGTCGGGTGAAGTGGTGAGATAGCGCTTGATAAAAGTGATACGACGCCCAACTACCTCACCAGTAAGCTGGGCTTCGCCTAAAGAATTATCATCCAAAACACTACCAGTCAAAGTATTGCCACTCTGTATGAGTGTGACTTCAAAACGCGTAGGAATACCTTGTTGCCAGTAGGTTCCAAGCCAAGTACCGCTAATATCTGTCATACGATCGCATGAGCTAGTTCCACAACGCATTTCTATTATGCTTAAACGACTGGCAATAATAACGAAATTACATTTTTCGCATATTTCTACTAATAGGGTCAAAACCTTTAGAAAAGCGAGTGCTATCATCATAGCAAGCCCCAGTTAAATTTGCTCCATAAAGCTTTGCATAATTTAACCTAGCGCCCCTGAGATTTGCTTCGCTCAAGTTTGCTCCACTTAGGTTCGCTCTCGTTAAATTTGCTTTGGCTAAATTTGCTCCTCCTAGGTTTGCTCCCCATAACTTGGCTTTAGCGAAGTTAGCTGCAGTTAAGTCTGCTGCAAATAAATTGACTCCAACTAAATGACTTCCAATAAAATTAGCTCCAGCAAGCTTAACTGTGGGAAAATCTCTCTCCCCAGCTGCGTAACGCCGCTTCAGTTCATCTGCATCCATGTTGTTTTCACCTTCGTTAGCAAACAAGAAGCCATATGTTCCTATTGTGTCGCCATATTAAAAAGCATAGCGGATGTTGCAATAGGGTAACTGCTGTCCCAGTTGATGGCAAAATTGCTCAACTAATTTCCCTTTAAGACCGCGTTTGTAACGTACATTTTTACCCCCTGTTTGGGAATACTTTTCCTCTTGTACTTCGGGTCGCCACAAAATCTCCTCCCCTTGAGGATGCCAACCCATATTCACTTGATGTAGCTCCTCATTGTGTGTTAGAAAAATAACCTCTGCTTGTAGTTGCTGCTTGGTTTTAGGTGAAAGGGTACCATCAACCTCTTTAAAAAGCTGTTCGTATTCTGCTAACCATCCGTCGTAATAGATGACAGGCGCAAAATTGAGGTGAACTTCATATCCTGCCTCAACAAAATCATTCACTGCCGCAATGCGTTCTGAAATACCCGAAGTCCGAATATCTACAACTTGAGCCATTGAGTGAGGCATTAGACTAAAGCGAATACGCGTCTTACCTTGCGGATCGTAGTTAAGCAAATCTCGATTGACCCTTTTGGTTGCGAAGGTTGCTTTAGCATTAGGTAGACGTTGAAACAGTGCAATTAGGTCTTTGACGTTGTTGCAAACAGCAGCATCCACAGAGCAATCGCTATTCTCTCCTATTTCATACACCCAGTATTTTGGGTCTACCTGATTTGCCTCTTGTTTTATGCCCTGTTTAGTGGCGTGTCGTTCTAGGTATCGGGTAATTTGCTCAATGTTCACAAAGGTGGTGATAGGGTTTGCGTATCCTTTGCGACGAGCAACAAAGCAGTACGCGCAAGCCATTGCACAGCCGTTGGCGTGGGAAGGAGCAACGAAATCTGAACTACGACAGTTAGGACGGCTTTGGATGGACTTCTTCACGCCCAACACCAAAACGTTACGCTTAATGCGGTTCCAGTCTTCCACTGATTCAGAATTGCCGTGTAGTTCTGGAATCTTCCAATGAGTTGCTACTTCAATTAACTTGGCATCAGGATACTGTGCTAAGATTTCTTGTCCTCGGGCGTAGTCCTTAACATGGGGTTCGTAATAAATCTCTTTAATGTTCAGTAACCGACGAAGGGCATCTGGTTGAAGTGTTAGGCTTGATTGAGGAGACTCGGAGAGTTTTAAAGTCATTTAAGTTTTTAATCTCTCAACACCTCAGAATATCTCAGATACATTGAGCAATTGGTTGGGTATGCCGTAATTAGCAAATGTTGATATCACTACTCATGCAACCAGCGATCGCTTGCTTACTCTTTTAGAGAGATGAACTACACTTGTAGTAGCACCTATTATAAAGTATTCTACAAGCTAAATATGCTGTGTCTGAAAAAATAACTGCTAGCAACAACTCAACTCTACAGATGAATTCACTAACCCATTTTGCTGAAGTTGCACAGAGGATTGCTGCCACTTCAAAGCGCACAGAAAAAGCAGCATTGTTGGGTGATTACTTTTATTTCCAACTTAGATGAAGAATTTACAGCAGCTCGCAGGCGGGGAAATGAGGGATTGATGGTGAAAGACCTCAATTCCACTTATAAACCAGGTCGTCGGGGACGTGAATGGCTGAAAGTGAAACGTGCGATCGCAACCCTTGATGTTGTTGTTACAGCAGCGGAAGTCGGTACTGGCAAACGCAGTCGTTTTCTTTCTGATTTTACCTTTGCAGTACGCAAGAGTGAAAATGACCCAACACTTTTAAATGTGGGTAAAGCATACTCAGGGCTAACCGATGCGGAAGTCACCGAACTCAGTCAATGGTTTCGCGCCCATACCTTGCAAGAATTAGAGCATGGTAGGGTATGTCTGGTAGAACCAAAAATTGTGTTGGAAGTGACTTTTGACCGAATACAACCATCAGAAAGGCACAACAGTGGTTACGCCCTACGCTTTCCCCGCATTCTCAGAATAAGAAACGATAAACCTTCTGAAGAAATTGACACTCTCCAAACAGTGCAGAGGTTGGCTGAATTAGGGGGAGTAGAGGAGAAAAACGCAGAGATGGGAAAACGCAATGACGCGGGGAATGGAGACGAAGTTTCTACCTCATCCCTCCTAACTTTCTCCACTACGCCAACCCTTGAAATAGCACGTGATATTAAGTCCGGTTAAAAATGAAAAATTCATGAATTACGAATTCATGAATAATACTTTGTGGCTTTTCTGCTTTCATTGCTGTAAATTTTCTAACGTATGTTAGAAAAGGGAAAACGGGTACGTTAGTTTTTCAGGTTGGGCAAGAAAGAGAATGGTCATTATATCACACCAGGAAAAAAATGGCGCTAACAGTCTTCCTCTTACGGATTTCTTAATTAGGAGTGTTTGAGATGAGCCAGAAGCAAGCGAATTCCCTTGAGGGTATATTTGCTGGTGGTGGACAGATGGGGACTTTGATGCGTTGCTTTGATTGGGCAAGTACCCCCCTTGGTTCTGTGGAAACCTGGTCTCAAAGCTTGCGTACAGCCGTTAGTATTCTACTCAACTCCCCATATCCCACTGCCATTTTTTGGGGGTTCAAGTTCATCCAGTTTTACAATGATGCTTATATACCCATCCTCACAGAAAAACATCCCCAAGCCCTCGGGCAAAGTATGCCCCAAGTTTTGCCAGAACTTTGGTCTATTACCGAACCCGTGCTTCAATCAGTTATGGAAACTGGTGAACCTGCTGAATCGAAAGATATACAATTGTTTGTGAACCGCAATGGATATCTGGAGGAGATTTACATGACTTTCTCCTACAGTGCTATCCGTGATGAAAATGCAAGAGTGGTAGGTATTTTTGTTGCCTGTACCGAGACAATACAAACTGTCATTAGGCAACGTCGCCCGAACACAATACAGAATTTGGCAGTCAGAGGCAGTGATACCAAAACGGTGGGGGATACCCACCGTCTGATGGAGGAAAATTATGAGCAACAGTTAAGGATGGTCAGCGAAAGGGCACATGGCAAGCTTCGCACTATCCTGGAAAGCATTACAGATGCCTTCATAGCATTAGACAAAGATTGGCGAATTTGCTATGTGAATCAAAAGGTTGCTAGGACAAGCAGGCAACCACTTGACCATCTCGTTGGCAAAAGGATCTGGGAGCAGTGGCCCTGGTTGATAGGTACGGAAGTAGAAAGAGAATTTCGCCGTGCGGTTACCGAGCAAGTTGCAGTCCATTTGGAAATTTTCTACGATCCCCTTGATATTTGGTTGGAAATCCATGCTTATCCATCAGAAGATGGGTTGAATATCTTTTTACGAGATATTAGCGATCGCAAGCGTATGGAAGTATTATTGCTTGAAAGTGAAGAGCGATTGCGTTTGGCTGTTGAAGGATCGGACTTGGGAATGTGGGATTATGACCTGCAATCGGGGGATCTCGTATGGTCTGAGCGCTGTAAAGCCATGTTTGGGGCAGTATCCGATGATACCATAACCTATGAGCTTTTTCTCAATGCCCTGCATCCGAGCGATCGCGAACGGGTCGATCGTTCGGTGCAGCTGGTAATTACAGGTGGGAATGACTACAAAATGGAATTCCGAACCCTCTGGCCAGACGGAACAGTTCATTGGGTGGCATCCAGGGGACGTGCTTATCGAGATGAGAATGGCAAACCCATTCGCATGGTAGGTGCAGTGTTGGATATTACTGCCATCAAGCACGTAGAGGATGCGCTGCGCCAGAATGAAGCTCATTTAGCAATGGCTCAACGGGTTGCCCAAGTCGGTAGTTGGGAATTTGATTTAGAAAAGCAAAAAATTATCTGGTCAGAGACTACGTTCAACCATTGGGGCATCGACCCAACTCAACTTGAACCGAGTTATGGGGAACTACTTGAGAGGGTTTATCCGGACGATCGAGAGCTTTTGCGCCAAGCTGTGGAACGAGTAATTGTCGAGGGAGTTCCTTACGCTTTCGACCTGAGGATTTTACGACCTGATGGTTCAATTCGATATCTCGATTCTCGTGGAGAACCTCTGTTCAATGAGGCGGGACAAGTGATAAAACTGATTGGAACATCAATGGATATCACCGATCGCAAACAGACAGAATTGGCATTGCAGCAGGCTAAAGAAGCAGCAGAAACAGCAAGCCGCATAAAGGACGATTTTTTGGCAATTCTTTCTCACGAACTCCGATCTCCACTGAATCCAATTCTAGCTTGGGCACAGCTTTTGCGATCGCGGAAATACGATCCTGCAACGACGGATCGTGCTTTAGAAGCCATTGAGCGGAATGCTAAATTACAGACTCAACTGATCGAAGACTTACTAGATATGTCTCGTATCCTCCAAGGCAAGCTGATTTTGAATGTGAAATCCGTCAATTTAGTTTTCGTTATTAAGAGTGCAGTTGAAACAATTCGTGTAGCAGCCCAATCCAAAGCAATTCAAATTCAAACGATATTGGATTCCACACCATTGCAAATAAAAGGAGATTCAACCCGTTTACAACAAGTGGTTTGGAATTTGCTCTCAAACGCGATTAAGTTTACTCCATCTGGAGGACAGGTTACTGTCAAGCTAGAGTACTTTGACTCTTATGCCCAAATTCAAGTCAGCGATACAGGAAAAGGCATCAGCAAAGATTTTCTTCCCCACGTTTTTGAACGCTTCCGTCAAGAAAGTAGGTCTACTACTAGGGAGTTTGGCGGATTGGGGCTGGGACTATCTATTGTTCGCCATTTGATAAAGCTACATGATGGTTCCGTATATGCAGAAAGTCCGGGAGACAACTTAGGGGCAACATTTACAGTGAGGTTGCCTTTGCACCTTGCAGAATCTGCTGTAATTAGCCAAGAAGAAAAACCTAAGACACGAGTGAATTTTAGCGGGGTGCGTGTTTTAGTTGTAGACGATGAAGCAGATATGCGGGAATTGTTAGCCCGCTTATTAGAGGATTTAGGAGCTAATGTTACTGTAACGAAATCAGCTACTGAGGCACTTGCAGTTTTGCGGCAACAGGTGCCAGATATTCTGCTTTCTGATATTGGTATGCCAAATACAGATGGATATATGCTCATGCGTCAGGTGCGTATTGTGTTATCAGAACAAGGAAGACAGATACCTGCAATTGCCCTGACAGCTTATGCTGGAGAATATGACCAGCAGCGAGCGCAAGCTGCTGGGTTTCAAATGCATATTTCCAAACCTGTGGAACCCGTGGTGTTAATTCAGGCGATCGACAGTTTAGTGCAGAGACGATCGTGTCACGTCAACTTTGGCGTCCTTAACTAAATTATCCAATTCTTGCTGCATTTGCGTGTGAACCAAATTATAACACTCATCCACATAATCACGATTTTTAGCCGCTTCTTTACCATACTGTTTAAAAATAATCGGGGCACAGATGCGAGTATGAATTTGTACGGGTAAAGGAAAATTAGGTAAAGGACCGACAGACAAACCCCAAGGTAAACCCAAGTATATGGGAAACACCTTTGGGTCTATGCCCAACAACCACGGGAATCCCCACTGATTTAACTGTTTTGCCAAATCATACCAATCATCTAAAATAATTAAAGTATCATGAGCCCCCACAGATATAACGGGAATAATTGGAACCTCTTTTTTTAAAGCCAGTTTGACAAAACCTTTATGACCAGCTAAGAGAATTTTATACCGCAGACTGTGAGGACGAAACATATCATATTGCGCTCCCGGATAAACCAAAACACTAGCATTTGTATCAAAGGCTGCGTTAGCCATTTTTGGATGAGCTATAATAGCTCCAGCCTTTTGAGCTAGTTTGGCTATGTCAGGCATTACCTTCCAAGCGTATGGATGCATTAAACCATATACCAAACGTTCAGTTCCAAATCGGCGGAACCAATCATAGGCCATCATGTGTAGATCGGGAGAAGCTATCCCACCATTGTGGGAACCGACCAGCAATACCTTCTTTTGCGCTGGAATGTGGTGCCACCCATCAGTTTTCACTCGAAAGTAGTACCGATAAAACCACTCCCATATTGGCATTAGTGACTCAATAAATTTTGGGTCTCGCTCTTCTAGCGACCAACCTAGTGAAGATATATTATTTTCTTGTTGAAACATGTACTTACTTCTTTGTCGGTATAGTTTGTGAAATTGTCATAATAGTCTTATAGCATCTATACCGCTTGGACTCTGATTTCGAGAGTTTACGCACTAGAAATGTAACTTTTTGTACTAATTGGCGATCGCGAAGGATAACTTCATGACTGGGATTTGATACAATGACATTTTTTTGTCACATTTCTCTACTAAACTTAAACTCAGATCTGGGCGAAATATATGCCTAAACTGACACAAATAGTCATCAAAATAATTACATTCGTCCTCTGTTTCCTCACTCTCGTCCCTCTGACGGCTTGGGCGAATCCAGTAAAGACGGAACACGTGCAAGCACAATTGGTGAGTGAAGTTAGCGGTATTCAACCAGGGAAACCTTTTTGGGTGGGATTGCATTTCCAAATCAAGCAAGGATGGCATACTTATTGGAAAAATCCAGGTGACTCTGGTGCTGCACCCAGTATTGCCTGGGCTTTACCACCGGGATTTTCGGCGGGAGAACTGGTGTATCCCTATCCAGAGAGGCTACCTGCTAGTGGGTTGATGAATTTTGGTTACAAAAATGAGGTCATGCTGTTGAGCAAAATTACAACTCCGGCAAATCTCAGTACCAACAATTCCATTCAACTCAGTGCTAAAGCTGATTGGCTGGTATGCGAACAAGAATGTATTCCAGAAAATGGGAATTTTAATCTCAACTTAAAAGTAACAACAGATACGCCTGTCACTAATACCCAATGGGCAAAGGTTTTTGAGAAGACGCGGGCTTCTCTACCTCAAGATTCTCCGTGGCAAAGCCATGCTCGGATCGATGGAGAAACTTTGATACTCAGGGTGAATGCAGGGCAACTGCAAGCAAATCAAATCAAAGAAGTTGCGTTTTTCCCTTATGAAGATGGTATTATTAGTAACTATGCCCCCCAGAGGGCTAGTTTTGACAAAGATGGTTTAACTATCCAATTAGAACGAGGAAATCGCAGTGATGTCAACCAAGTCAGTGGTGTCCTCGTCCTGCAAGAAGTCTTGGATGGACAAATTGCAAATCAAGCATTTGCAATCGCAACCCAAGTAGGTGTATCCGCAACGGTACAAACGGCTACCACAACTTCCCTAGCATTGTGGCAAGTCTTGGGGTTGGCATTACTAGGTGGAATTGTCCTCAACCTCATGCCTTGCGTTTTTCCCGTGTTATCGCTCAAGGCATTAAATATTCTTCAAAAATCGAATTTTAGCAAACAAGAAGTCCGCCTGAGAGGGCTTGTATTTACAGCGGGTGTACTCGTAAGTTTTACAGTCCTTGCGGCAATACTCCTAATACTACGTAGTTTAGGACAGCAAATTGGTTGGGGCTTCCAACTTCAGTCACCCGTGTTTGTGACGTTATTAGCATATTTACTGTTTGCCGTCGGCTTAAGTTTGTCAGGGGTCTTTGTTTTTGGTGCCTCCTTAATGGGATTGGGGCAAGGTTTGGCTGCAAGTCACGGTTATGTGGGCGAATTTTTCACTGGGGTTTTTGCCACAGTCGTTGCTACACCTTGCACAGCACCATTTATGGCAACAGCTATTGGCGTTGCACTCACCCAAACACCAGTAGTCGCCATAGCAATTTTTTTATTATTAGGTTTGGGTTTAGCTTTCCCCTATCTACTCATCAGTTTTCTTCCCGGTTTACAAAAAGTTTTACCCAAACCGGGCGCGTGGATGGAGACTTTTGCTCAATGTCTTGCCTTCCCAATGTATGCTGCAACGGCTTGGTTAGTTTGGGTATTGGCGCAGCAAACAGGAAGCACTGGTTTAGCCGCAGCCTTATTTGGGTTGGTACTCATAGGTTTTGCTGCTTGGCTGCATCAAAAAACTTACACGCTTTCGGCTTGGGGACGCCGTTTTGGTAGTCTTGCTGCGTTGGGAGTCTTGGGATTCGCTATTACTTTGGCACAGTTACCAAGTACCATAGCTCCCAATGTTGCCAACTCCAACACTCAACAAGCAACTTCAAATTCTTTAAATTGGCAAGCTTATACCACGGACAAATTAGCTCAATTGCGCCAGTCTGGTAAACCTGTATTTGTCAACTTTTCTGCAGCATGGTGCATTACGTGTTTGGTTAACGAACGAGTCGCCCTAAACCAACCCGATACTATAGCTGCTTTCCAAGCCAAAGATGTGGCTCTTCTGAAAGCTGACTGGACAAATCGCGATCCTGCAATCACTCAAGCACTAACAGCTTTTGGGCGCAGTGGTGTACCTCTGTACCTACTGTACTCAGCTAATTCTGATACCCCTCAGATTTTACCTCAGATTCTCTCTCCCCAAGAGGTGCAACAAAAGGTAAAAAGTTTGTAAATGGCTAATGGTTATTGAACAATTAACAACAAAACACCATGAAAAACCAACTTATTGCAGCTAGCTTCTTTGCTTTTAGCCTGATGTTGACATCTTGTCAAAATCCCACCACAGTTAGTCAGAATACTTCTAATGTTCTAGAAAATGCGGCTGACGCTGCTACTCCCGTGCGCGTTGGTTCCCCCGCACCAGCTTTTACAGCAACTGATAGTAGTGGCAAAAGCCACAAACTCACCGACTTTAAGGGTAAAGTCGTGGTGTTGGAATGGACAAATCATCAGTGCCCTTTTGTCCGCAAGCACTATGAGAGCAACAATATGCAAAGATTGCAAAAAGAAGCCACTGGTAAAGGTGTAGTCTGGTTATCAGTCATTTCCTCAGCGCAAGGACAGCAAGGGTATGTGACCGCCCAGGAAGCAAATGAACTGACAAAGACCCGCAAGGCTAGCCCTAGCGCTGTACTTTTAGATTCTAGCGGTCAACTTGGGCGTCTCTATCAAGCCCGCACTACACCCCATATGTTTGTCATAGATGGTAATGGGGTGTTGCAATATGCAGGTGCGATCGATGACAAAGCCAGTACTAATACTGCTGATGTCAAATCTGCGAAAAATTACGTGTCAGATGCTGTAAATAGCGTACTGAAAGGACAAGCTGTGGCTAATTCCACAACTCAACCCTACGGTTGCTCAGTAAAATACGGTAGCTAATCGCTACAGTAGTAATTCCCTGCTTTTTAAAGCGGGGATTTTTAACAAATGCGCTCGATGAAACAATACAACGTCATCTTCTCGCCACGGGCAGAGCAGCAACTTGACGATCTCTACACATAAGGGGAGGGTTAGAGTGGGGTAAAGCTTGTTCAAAACTGGTAAAAAGAGTAGTTACGTGCTTTGTCTGCTTTCATCGCTTCGCCGACAGTAATATTTAACTGTGCTCCAATAAGCATACACAGGGAACTGAGATTGAGCCAAAGGAGTAACACAATGCCTGCACTTAGGGTTCCGTAGGTCACATTATAATCACCGAAGTGAGTTATATAAATACGGAATAATCTGGAAAACTCTTCCCATAGCAACGCACCAATCATTGCTCCTGGTAGCACAGGAGTTCCTTTTTGCCACCGACTCGGACCAAATCGGTAGACCAAACTAAATGCAACTGCTAGCATTACCAGTGTCAAAGCCCAACCAAAAAGATTCCAAACAGATAGAACACCAGATGCTGGAATTCGGGCAATTTTTAGCGCGAACGCGATCGACCAATCACTTACAAATGCGAGAAATGAGGCAGATATCACTAAGGAAATTGTACCGATTGTGAGACCGAGAGCCACAATTTTAGCTATCCAAAAAGGACGTCTTTGCTTTGGTGGAATCTGATATATTTGATCTAAAGCATTCATAGCGGTATTGATAGCTCCAGAGGCAACCCAGAGTGCTGCAGCACAACTCACAAGAACTACCTTTTCACCTTGGGGGAGTTGAATTGTAGCAATAAATTCTTGAATCAGGTTCAGGACTGGTTCGGGGGCAATTCTGAGCAAGTGGCGTGCTAGAAAGTCCACTTTGTCTTGAGAAATTGCCAACATTCCAAGCGCTGCTAGAATAGCCACAAGGGTGGGAAACAGTGCCAACAGGTTGTTATAAGCCATTTCCGCCGATAGACCAAGCAATCGTTGTCTGCCAATTTCCACAACGACCTGTTTGAGGGTTTTCAAGCCCAGATGGCGAAAGAAACGAAAAAAGCGAGTGAACGGCATTGTGTCAGATGCTTTAAGCTCAACTATGTAGAGTTCTGTATTATTTATCAGCTACTAATTATTAATTGTCACTGTATTGATAAAGAAACTTCAGCAAAACAAGTATGGATGAAGCAACCAGTGCTTTAGATAACCGCACACAGGCAATTGTGACGGAAAGTTTAGATAAATTGCAAGCCACCCGTGTCGTCATTGCTCACCGCCTCAGTACCATTCGCAATGCTGACCGCATATATGTTATTGATACTGGTCATGCGGTTCAACTAAGTAATTTTTCGGAACTCGTTTTACAAGAAGGACTGTTTGCTAGGTTGGTAGCACGGCAGCTGGAGGGAAGTTTCTAGCGGATTTCCAAGGTTTTAGCATTAGTTTTATATTAAGTCCGGTTAATTAGTTATGATTAAACAATAATCGCAAAAACCGGAAAACCCTCTCCCCATCTCCCCCTCTCCCCCTCTCCCCATCTGCCTTAATGATAAGTCTTTACCCGGACATGATATTATACCCCACCCGCCTGACGCCACCCTCCCCTTAGCAACGGGAGGGTTAGGGAGGGGTACTTTTATTACAAGTGTTCAACCGAAGATGATATCAATTATGAAGGATGAGCGGATTTAAGAAAATTCAAACGCTCCAATATCGCCTCTACCATTGATGACACGAGGGAACCCGCGCTGGTCGGTTATGGGATCTGTATTCAGCAAGGTTGGGTCTGCGGCGTTAATTGCCGGACTGTTAGGAAGTAGGGCTATTGTCTGTGTGAAACCACCATTAAAGCCCAAAGGAGCTAAAAGAGGGTCAATCGGGTTGTCACTTGTACCCACTATGTCTCCTGTGACTCCAAATCCAGAACTGCCAGTGCTGTTACCAATCAGGTTATAGCCCAAGCTTGTGAAAGTGCCAGCCACGTCGGGATTAACACCATTTGTACTCAAGAGGTTGGAGGCGATAATTGTGTTCCGTGCGCTGGCAGAACCATTAGCATCATTGAACACGCCTCCACCATTGGCAGCTAGGTTTTGGGTGATAGTACTAAATACTAGAGTCAATGTACCATTGTTATAGATGCCGCCACCCTGGCTGGTTGTTCTGTTGTTACTGATGGTGCTGTTGCTTACCGACAGAATGCCATTGTTAGTGTTATAGATACCACTGCCGCCACTCCTTAAAAGCCCGCTGCCACTGGTATTGTTATTGATAGTACTCTTGCTTACTGTCAGTGTACCGTTGTTATAAATACCGCCGCCAGCACTACTCAAGCTGCCACTGCCACTGACAGTGTTGTCGTTGATAGTGCTATTGCTCACTGTAAGTGTGCCATCGTTAAAGATGCCAGCACCCTCGTTAGCGCTGCCATTTACCGTGTTGCTGCTGACGGTAGTCTGCAAGAGTGTCACTCTACCACTGGCATTATTGAAGATGCCGCCACCGCTACCACCCCTACCGCTTGAGGAGTTGCCATTGAGGGTGCTGTTGCTGAGTGTTACTGTACCGCCAACATTATAGATGCCGCCCCCTCTAGCCTGATTAGATGACGCGGAAGCAGCGTTATTATTGATGTTGCTATGGTTGACTGTAACAACACCACCGGCGTTGTGAATGCCACCACCGCCGTTGCCTCCCAGACCTGATTCTGAGTTGTTAGTGATAGTACTGTTGTTTATCGTTACGTTCCCTTGGTTGTAAATTCCACCACCGCCGCCAAGACCTGGACCGGCTGCGGAGTTATCACTAATAGTACTGTTGTTGACCGTTATATTCCCTTGGTTGTAAATACCGCCACCATATTCAGCACGGTGATTGCGAACAATACTGTTGTTTAGGATGAGGGTACCGCTGTTGTTAATTCCACCACCAAAGTTATCCCCTATATTACCTCTGCCATCGGCAATAGTTAATTTATTGAAGATGACTGTTGCTCCCTCCTCAATCTCAAACACCCGTGAAGCTTCGTTACCGCTTACCGTTACCAAGTTCTCACCTGTCAAAGTGTCCCGTGGGGCGATGATACCCAAGTTCTCGGTGATGTCAAGTTTTCCTAAACTTAAGGTAATGGTCTGTTGACTGGCAAACAATGAGCGGTCAAATACAATTAAGTCGCGATCGCTATCGGCATTTGCTTGATTAATCGCTTCTCGTAAAGTCGTTACGCTATCATCATTATCCACTAAATCGGCAATGCTATTGACTGTAATAATGGCACTGGGATTCACCTGTAAAGTTCCAGCATTAAGTAGGTCAAGTACATTGTCCGAAAATACAGGTGTCAAAGATGCAGATAATACAGATCCATCGTCTGTGGTAAAACCTGGGAAATCCATACCAAATTTCACTCTAAAGAGTGATGCTATAGAAAATTTAGTAGTGAGTGATTGGTAGCAAAAAACAATAACTACGAACTACGAACTACTATCTACTAACTATTAAAGAGAATACCATACTTGCGTATCTTCCAGTAATAAGAAGTACGTTACACAACTTCACATATTTGAGTACCAAACAACTCTTGTGTCAGTTTCTTTTGCAGAATAAATTGACAGAGAATTTCGAGTTTCAATAGTGAGTATTAGAATGAGAAATGTTGGTGTTGGCTCCTGTAAAACAGATTTCTCTTTAGGAATATTTTTGTCACCACTACAAAAAAGCAAACCTGAAAATCTTCTGTAATGGATTTAAAGAAATGTATCTGTAAGTTTACTTGTTTTTATCGTTATCTTTGTTCCTGATATTTAGGCAAAAAAGACGTGTCAATTTATGGAAAAAATTGATTTTTTGTTTCTAATACCAGAACAGTTGCTTCTTCTGTAAAAGCTCTTAATCCAAAGAAAGTGCCAGAAGTAAAGTAGAAGAAGGCTTATAGAATAGTTGCATTCTCGTTCTAGGTGAAAATTCAGTGTTTTCACATTAAAGTTGTTATATTAACGATAAATAAAGAAAGCGACTGCGAATCGTAATGCAGGATCTGTGGAAGGAGTGCGATCGCTTCGCTACTTGATGTACAACAGACGCAGTCTGCATGGCAGCAGATCGCTTCTGTTATCTTTTTACCCGCCTCAAGAAGAAGATAAAAGTACAAATTACTTCTTGACCAAGGCGCAAAAGTGCATCCAAATCTTGTATCTCTATATAGGGGAGATGCGTTTGACTCTTGGGATCACCTGGTGTGGGGCTAGGGTAAAACGTCAAGTGGGATTATGGGCGATTAACACCTTCTCTCAAAGGTAAAAAAGATCGTTCCTTGTGGACAGCCTTTTCCCGAACCCCCGATCCCGAATCCCTGTCACAGCATATACAAACCTAAGTGTTGACCTTTTTTAAGACCGATAGTTTCTATGTGTAAATTGTTACATATTATCAATAAGCACGATTTCCAACTTCTTTACTCAAGTCGTTCCACTAAGGAGAAGCTTGAGATTGTGACACAATTGGGACCTTTACAGCAAGTATTTGGAAAATTTATTGAAACTGAAAATCATCTTGAACCTATTGAAAGCGACAAATTAATAGAATTATTTGATAGCTGTAGTGACATCAACAGGGGTGTTGAAGAACTGACAGAGATACTGCGAACAATTGCACCTGGTAACGGAAAAGTTGGTTTTCGTCAGGTCAATTTTCTTATCGATCGCTTGAGAAAAAAAGTTTGGAAATATCTCCAAGACAACAAGTATACTCTTGACCTAATTCCTCACGCTCATGCATTTGGTAGCGGCGGCGATTTTATCAAAACAATGCATGCAACTACAAGTGCGTCTATTGTCGTTGCTCCTTTAGTCACTATTTGTAAAACTGGAACTACCAACGTGACTTCTCATCATGGAAGTTCTCAAGCGATGATAGAGATGGGATATAACCAAATTCCTGTCAGTCCATATAGTATAAAAGACCTCCTGTCTAAATACCATTTCGCTTTTATTTCACTTGCTGATTTGGGGTTTCCCTACTCAGAGACACTAAGAAAAGCCAGAAAAAACCTATGGGAGCAAAATTTAATAGAAATTCAACGGAGGTATAACCTTGAAGAAAATAATTGGCAGGAAGTTTTGAAAAATTTAGATATACCTCTAGTTATAGATATTTTTAAAATATTAGCTCCAAATGCACAGGTTTTAAATCCAGTTCATCATTCAACAGGAATCTGTCATTTAGGAATGCTACCTTATGTTATTGGTATATATTTACATTTAAATACTCGCGGTATAATTTACCACTGTTACGATGGTATTGATGAAGTGTCTAACGCTTCTACCAAATTTTCGAGAGATATTCCCAACAATTTAATCATTAAACTTGACTCAACAAATGTGACTATTGCTGAGTTTTCACCGGAGGACATTGGTATCGAAAGAGTGAGCCTGGAAGAGATTAAAGAGGAAAGAGATATCAAGGACGAGATTGATACCTTCTGGAAAATACTTTCTGGAGAAAAAGAACACTTCAAATCAAAAAGAGACTTTATTTTAGCAAACGCAGCCTTATTGCTTGTTGCCGATCGCAAAGTTCCCAATCTAGATGAAGATATTATAAGTCAACTAAAAACAGGAGTGGACATAGGTGAGTATTTAATTGACTCAGGTAAGTCTTGTCATAATTTTAATCAGCTTTTACTAGAACTAAGCAATAGTTAAGCAGAGAGGGACACGGTATATGTAATCAAAGCTAGCGATCGACAGTATGTTTGTACCGTGTCCTACTCTAGGAATATAAATAATTTTTCTCCCATCGGATATTTGCTTAAAAAAAGTTTTTGAACAATTTCAGGCAATTCATTAATAACTACATTTTTGTGTTTGAATATTCGTCCCTTAATTTTCAGGTTTATATTTGGTTTATTAGCAATATCATTGAAAAGCTCTGCATTCTGTATGTAGAACCCTTGCTCGCACCGAATATACTGAACTTTGTCATAAATACGTTGAATAGCTCCTCCCTGAGTCACTTCTACTTGTAAATAAAGACGATCTTCTAAAGATCTAGTTCTAGCATCTTGCCAGATTTCATCAAATCTTTCATTGATAAATTCAGCCATAGGTGAATTTATTGGTAACTTTAACTGCTTGCCCATAGTGGTCAGCTTACCAGAGCGGAAAAAGCTCACAAACAAGTTTGGGCTACACATATAAATAGCTAGAGATGGACTAGTATTATATAATTTGATTCTGAGCTTGTCAGATTTGCCCCATACTTCCAACTGTTTTTTGATTTCCTGTATTTCACATAAATTAATATAAATATTTTCTTCAATATTGATATCACTAAATTCAGAGGATGCATCTTTTAATTCTTTTGTACGTGCTTTGATCAAATCTCTATTTTCAGGGTCGAGTAGTAAAATTTCAATTTCCGCATTATTATTTTCAATAGAGTTTAGAATTGCTCTAACAAATCTTTCTTTATATTCCTCATCTCTTAGCAACTCTGTCCAAGTTTCCATTATTTTAATAGGAACTGTGTTACCTTGACTATTTGATTTATTAAATTTACTTTGAAAAACAATATTAATAAATTCTGCTTTTTTAAAAAAATCTAACTCAACTCCTTGCTGTTCCTCAGCTTCTTTCAGTTTCTGGAAAATAATTTCAAAGGCAATGAAAGCAGCTACTGCTCCCAATAAATTAAAACCAATGTTTTGCGAAATTTCAGAAAAATTAATAGCTTTTCCCGATACATATGGTATGATAATTAAAATGATTGACAAAATACTTAGAACCGAACCAACCGAAAAGGAAGGAGAGCGAAGCAAGCTTTTCAGCCTAAAAATCGTGAGATGAAAGTTTGTATTTTTTAATTTTCTGCTTTGAATTGCTAAAACTCGTTTTTGATTTACCATAAATATCTTCCTATTATCAAGTGCTAACCGTCATCATTTATTGGTCTACTTCTTAGAGAACAGAGAATATTAGCAGTAGCGCAACAGCGTTACCTCAATCAAAAGGCTTTGGCTAACTTTTTTGTCAGTAGTCTGTGGCGTCAATAATACGGCAGCACAGACAATGAAACCTACGAAAAAGAAATCGCAGTTACCGTGTATAATCTGCTTGCCCGTTAGTCCACTTCGTTGTGACAATACCCCAGTCATGAGATGAAGATTGAATGAAGAGTACCAGTATATTCTTCATCAGTACAATCCATGATTTCGTAAAATCTTTAAAAATAATGCAGTTAGCATAGCTGGAGTACCTGCACTCTCCGTAGTAGCGAAGCTATGGCACTGCTTACAAACGTACTGGTAATATATGACACGACTTACTTAAGTGCGATCGTTGCAAGTGACTGACTGGGGACAAAGAGAAGACTTTGAGTGCTCAGTGACAAAAGTCCTCTGTTGTTGATGTCATTAATCATTAGTTATTTATCTTGAACAAAGGACTAATGACTAATGACTCTCAACACAATCATACTTAATTCTGCCCAACTACTTAACTAATGACTGTTAATACGTATCTCGTTTAGCTGTTAACTTCTAAATCCTTTCTTCCGTCGTCCGCTGTTCGCCTTGCTTTCTACACAAACTTCTGGCAAAAATATAGTTAATAAACAGGAATAGTAAGAAAAGACTTCCAGTTGTTTGATAAATTTGACCAAGATCCTTAGTTCCGCTAAATTCAATAGGCTCTGGAATCATCGAAACTTCAGTTTGATTGTATATTTTTGTCTTATGGATATTTGTTTGAACATAGTTTTGTGCTAATACAATCATCGCTGCTCCTCCTGGTTGTTTCGGTATGTTACTTTTGAACTGATTGTGAAAGAAATTAATGACTATGTTTTCACGTTATACCCGATTCTTTGTTAACTTAAACATAATCTTTGGTAACAAACAACCCCACAAAGCCAACGTTTTAATTCATTTCATTACGAAATTGACACAATAGACCCGATTACTAAGCTAGCATTAATTGAGCCCTCTTAGCTTGTACTAGCTTATAGAGTGCCTTAGCACTACTACAACCCAATGGCGCAGCAATTACGTAAATCTGTTGCCTTGCTGGTGCAACTGCTCACGAAGAGTTAGAACAGCAAGTTGAACGGCAAACTCAAGAGTGACAGTAATTTTGTAAAGTCGCTGAGAGTGAGGGTTCTAGTATTACCCTTGATAATTTTTTAGACCTTTCAGTAAATTACCTACTTTTTTAATACTTAATTTTTTTAAATAGTCATAATTACGTAGAAAAGCAATAACTTTACAGCTAATTGAAGTCTTTGTAAATTCAGGATTTAACCACTATTTAGAACTTGATGGAATGAAATTATCTCTGATTAAATAAAAATATGTCTTGGTAAAAAAATCATCAGAACTAAATCCATGAAAGCAGCAATTGTAGCTAGTTTAACCGTACTCAGTTTAAATCTTCCAGCATTATCCGCTACCCCCCAGCAATACCAATTCAAGGGGCAGAACGCAAGTGCCTCCTTTTCCCAATATGACGGCTGCAACTCGACCTACGTTAATGTTTATGCTTTTGATAATGTCACTAAAAATGCTCCCGGCGCGCCAGTAGAGCAAAAAGAGGCTTACCTATACTATTCAAACTATAACTACTGCACCGGAACAGGCTCTTATGGTTATGGCTACAGTCAAAACCCGACTTTTACAACTAGCCAGCTCAACTCAGCTACTTTAAAAGGCATCTTCACTATCGACGATGGCATGGGCAGTAGCAAAACAGTAGACGTGGATTTGACGTGGACGGGTATTGGTGATACATACCGTGGCAGCTCCCACTCTCACTATACCGGACCGGGTTATACATCACATTACCGCTCCATTGGTGGTTATCGCGAGGCACAAGTATCAGGTAACGTTTTCCTTGATGGCACAAACCTGATTGCAAATCTGTCTAGCTATGGTTCTCTCAACTCGTCTAATAGTGGTTCGCTGTACATGACCAAAAAGTAGACAGACCAGAAGAAAAAGAGAAAGTTACTTGTATGAATGCAACTTAGTATGAGTCAAGGAAATCTCGGTCTTTAGAGGCAAAGAAACCGGGTTTTCTCCCCATACGTAACTAATGTATTAACGCTCTAGCAAAGGGTTTTGAGTTTTTCTCTGACTTGGGATAGCTTTGCCGATCACTCCTTTGCTAAAGCGTATTGCAAAGTTATTTTGTAGAAAATAAGAGTTTAATGAATTCTTCACAACTTCTCTATTTCCTTTCCCTATCTTTAAGAAAAGGATTCTCTTTTGGAAAAATTTTGTCTTTGGAGGTGCGAAGTCGCTCGATTTTGCACCTTTTTTCTTTTTCAAATTACTATTACAACCGCACTCTCGCTTCACCCTGCTAGATTATCCAAAAAGCATTGTGTTTAACATTTGTTCTCGGCATCAAATTCTAAGATTAGGTGGTGGCTTGCTTGTAGGAGTCGTCGTTACAAGAAACTTTTCGCTTATTCGTACTCTGGCAGCCAGTAGACCCGATACCATTTTACGCTTTAAGCCCACAACTAAAGAAGGCAGAAATGGAAGTAAAACCACTGCTCACCCCCATACAACTAGCTGAAATTTTACCTCAGAAAGCAACCGTTGTTATTGATACCCGCACTTCAATTGAGTATGCAGTTTCTCACATTCCTGGCGCAGTAAATATCCGCGAGATTTTCACCTATTTAGCTTCTTCTACACCATCCGGCTTATTGAGCTTGCAATCGCATTTTGCAGCAATTTTAGGTGCAGCTGGGATTTCAGGTACGGAACACATTGTCATCTATGAAGATGCCATGAACTCTGGTTATGGACAGTCTTGCCGGGGTTACTTCTTGCTCAAGTATCTGGGTTGTTCTAAAGTTTCCGTTCTACATGGCGGTTATAAGGCATGGTTAGACAAAGGAATGCCAACTAGCGCAGAAGTTCCAATTCCCGAGCAAAAATCTTTTTCAGTCAACATCGATTCCTCAATCATGGTAACCACAGAGGAGATGTTGGAAGCTCTCGATAAGGCAGAAATCATTAAGCTGGATGTGAGAGATTACGATGAGTGGATTGGAGCGAGTTCCTCTCCCTATGGAGTAGACTTTTGCCCGCGTAAAGGCAGAATTCCTGGCGCAGTCTGGATTGAGTGGTATCGGATGATGGTGCCCAATTCTGAAACTCCCATGTTCCGCCCTCCTGAAGAAATTCTAGAAATTTGTCAGTCTGTCGGTATTACGCCAGAGTCAACAGTTTACGTTTACTGCTTTAAAGGGTCTAGAGCTTCCAATACCCTGATTGCCCTTAAAGAAGCAGGCATCAAAGATGTAAGAAACTACTTTAGCTCTTGGAACGAATGGTCCCGCGATCCATCACTGCCCATTGAAACTGGATTTTCAAGCTCGTAGGGTGGGCACCGCCCACCATCCCAAAAATTTGCGTTACAGCAGTTTCCACCTAAATGAACCACACCATATGTAAGCGTAAGGTCGCCGCGCCCCTACGACTGTAGTCTATTTACCTGAAAATGGCTGTAACTGCAGGCAACGCTCAATCTGGGATAACAATGTTTTCTAACCCAGCCTCTGGAGTAGGATATTGCGGGTTCATGGATTCAAGAGTATCCGCAATAGTACGGGCAACGACAAGATTGCGATACCACTTCTTGTTAGCAGGCACCACATACCACGGAGCATAAGCAGTCGAGCAATTATTAATTGCATCCTCAAAAGCGACTTGGTAATCATCCCAAAACTGGCGTTCTTGGATATCACTACTAGAAAACTTCCAATGTTTGTCTGGATTTTTGAGCCGATTTTCTAGGCGTCGTTTTTGTTCGTCTTTAGAAATGTGGAGAAAAAACTTAATCACCCTGATGTTGTTAAGAGTGAGCATATACTCGAACTCATTAATTAAGTGATAGCGCTTCTGCCAAACCTCCTGGGGTACTAACTGCTTCACTCTGACAATCAGCACATCTTCGTAATGGGAGCGGTTGAAAATAGAAATCATTCCCCGTTGCGGAGCCCTGTGATGGTAACGCCAGAGAAAGTCGTGATACAATTCATCATCACTCGGCTTTTTGAATGACCATACCTGGCACCCTTGAGGGTTGATGCCACTAAAAACGTGTTTGATTGTACCATCTTTGCCACCTGTGTCCATTGCTTGCAACACAATCAGTAGGCTGCGTTGATGTTCGGCATACAACCGTTCTTGCAAATTCTGCAGGCGATCGCGTTGATATTCAAGTTCATCTTCAACGTCTTTTTTGTTGTTGTAGTTTTCAGAGGCATTGGGATCGATAGTCGCTAAAACAATTGGCTGGTCTGGTCGAACGCGATAGCAAGGATAGTCAGATACGTGTTCTGTAGAAGTTAAAATTTTCTTTGGCTGGTTGTTTGGTATACCCATGTGGTTTTTTATGTGTTGGTTTTTATAGGATTAGTTTCTAAGATTAAGCAAGTTCCGTAAACACTACCTCTGCCAATGGTCAAGTGACCAAAAAAGGATGAAGGATAAAGGGTGAAGGATGAAAAAAATGTAGAGACGTTACAGGTAACGTCTCCACATTTGTGCATTGCTCGTGAGAATCGTCCTTTGTCAGTTGTCTTTTGTCATGGAATCTAAAAGCGGTATAACGTAGTTTTTCTTGATTAAACGTAATAAATCTGTGTATGCTAGCCAATGTATCAGCATTGGCTAGTAGTTCACCACGCAAATATTGACAGGGCTTGACTGGGAAAAGGGGAAGGGTTTTATACATTTCCCCGTTTACCTTTTCCCTTTCAAGAGCCTACACCTGTCAAGCCCTGCGATCATTTTTTTGGCTGACATTAAGTCCGGTTAATTAGTTATGATTAAACAATAATCGCAAAAACCCTCTCCCCCTCTCCCCCTCTCCCCCTCTCCCCCTCCCCCCATCTGCCTTCATGATAAGTCTTTACC